>CALIQN010000106.1 GCA_938044045.1 uncultured Peptococcaceae bacterium | reverse complement strand
CTGACGTTCAGGCTGATCGGTAATAATATCTGATGGATAATAGGCTATCCCTTCTGGTAAGGCTTTTAGGGTCACTTCTAAAAGCCTATCCACATTATCACCCTGTAAAGCAGAAATAGGGAAGATTTCTGTAAAATTATAACGTTCTTGCCATTGAGCAATCAAAGCCAATAGGTCTTCTTTTGCTAATAAGTCAATTTTATTCAAAAGAAGATAGACTGGTATTTTGAGACGCTTAAAGCGTTCGATAATATAAGCCTCGCCACCACCAAAGGCCTTCGTCGCATCAACAACATAATAAACAATATCCCCTTCAAAAAGGCCTACATTAGTTGCCTCTGCCATATACTCTCCCAAACGATGTCTAGGTTTGTGGACACCTGGTGTGTCCACAAAGATGACTTGGCTATCTTTATCATTGTAAATACCTAAAATACGGTTTCTTGTGGTTTGTGGTTTATCTGAAACAATGGCAATTTTTTCGCCTAAAATATGATTGAGCAAAGTACTCTTTCCTGCATTTGGTCGTCCAATCAAGGACACAAAACCAGATTTCAATTAATTTTCCTCCTTTAGCGTAAAGGCATGAGGCAATAGTTCCGAAAATTTATAATATCGCTTTTCCTTAGTTTTTAGGGCATAGACACCCACTAGCGTACGCGGTGAAAAAAATTCACTCATCACTTGCAAGCAAGCACCGCAAGGCAAGGGTAAAGTCTCTGCCACAATCGCAAGGGCAACAAAATCTTTATCGCCTTGAGTCAAAGCAGAAGTTAGCGCAACACGTTCTGCACAAAGGGTCAAACCATAGCTGGCGTTTTCTACATTGACCCCTTTGTATATCTTGCGTTTTGCTGTTAAAAGTGCCGCCCCTACTCGAAAATGAGAATAGGGGGCATAAGCATGCTCACAAACGCTCTGAGCTTCCATAAAAAGACGAGCAAAAATCTTTTCTACAGTGTTATTTGGCTTAATCATTTCTACTAATCCCTACTTCACATAGTATCTGCTCTTCATGTTGACGCATTTCTTTTTTATCACTCTCTACCATGTGATCATAGCCCCTAAGATGAAGCAAGGAATGTACAAAAAGATAGGATAACTCTCTTTTTAAACTATGATTATATGACTCTGCTTGAGCTTTGGCATGCTCAAGCGAGATGACGACATCACCATAAAGAAGTGGCATTTCATTAGTTAAATCATCATCTCGCTCATACTGAGGAAAAGACAAAACATCGGTCGCCACATCCTTTTGCCTGTATTCACTATTAATCTGACGGATAATCTCATCATCAACGATTGTCATATCAATCAAGGCATGAGTAGGTACTTCTTCCAAACGACAAAATGCCACTAGTAATTCATCAAAGGTAGCAATAACCTCATCTTTCAATCTTTCCTCTATTTCATAACTTATTTCTAAAGGCATAATTTCCTACTTTCCATTGAGTTGTTCTTTACTAGGATACTCTATTCGCTTGTGATAAAGCCCCGCCATTACCTTTGTGCAAACCTCTGCGATCTTGTCAATATCTTTAAAGGTGAGATTACATTCTTCAAATTGCCCATCTGCCAACTTTCCATTGATGAGCTGACGAATAAATCCAGAAATCTGTCCCCTAGTGACACCTTTTCTAGAACGTACTGCTGCCTCTACGGTATCAGCTATCATGAGTATGGCCGCTTCTTTGGTTTGAGGTTTCCTCTGATGATAGCGAAAATCACTGGCATTGACACTATCATCCAATTGTTTTGCTTTCATATAAAAATAGCCTACTATCGTATCACCATGATGTTGGGCAATGAGGTCAATAACTGCTGGGGGAAGTTTTTCTTTTTTAGCTAGGCTGACACCATCTTTTACATGGGATGTAATAATCAATGTCGAAAGTACGGGACTAATCTTATCATGTGCATTTTCACCAGAAAACTGATTTTCTGAGAAAAAAGCTGGACGCTTTAGTTTGCCTATATCATGGTAATATGCTGCTGCCCTCACTAAAAGTCCATTTGCACCCAACTCATCAGCAATTGCCTCACCTAAATTGGCAACCATCACACTGTGGTGATAGGTACCAGGTGCCTCTTGTAGCAAACGTTTCAACAAGGGTTGATTTGGATTTGCCAAGTCAAGCAAGGTCATTGGTGTTGTAATTTTAAAACCATTTTCCAAATAAGGTAAAATACCTAGTGCAAGTACAACAGATAAAAATCCACTACCAAAGGCATAAAGTAAGCTATTTAATACTGCCATCAAAGCCTGACCTTTTAAAAGGCCCAGGCTAATCACACCGATACCATTAAAAACACCTATGGTCAGTGCCACTTTCAAAAGATCACCACGCTTGGACAAACAACTCGTCTGTGCAATCCCAGCTAAACTACCTAAAATAGCTACAAAGACAAACTGAGAGACACCAGTATAGACAATCAGATAAATGGAAAAAATGAGAAGCATAAAAATACTATCTTTTTGGCTACGTAAATAAGAAATCAACATTGCACCAAGTGCCATAGGTAAAAGATAACCTGATACATTGATCTCCCCTTGAACATGACCTAATTTTAAAGCTAAGGTCAAAGGCATAAAGACAACTTCTACTAAAGAGACCACCAAAAAGACTTTTAATGTTTTTTGCCATTCCATCTTATATTCAGAATAATACCTTGCGTAACAATACATCAAAAAAAATGTCAAACACAGTGTCAATGCCACGCCAAGGGCATAAAACCATGTCGGTAAATCACTACTCAATCCAAGGGCTATCAAAGCTTGATATTGCTCATTGGTGACAACATCACCCTTATTGATAATAGTTTGACCTTTTTTTAAGGTATGAGAAACTGGCTCGACAGACTTTGTCACCAATTGTTGTTTTTCCTTTGTAGCAGCTTCATCATAGACTGCCGTAGGATAAAATTTAACATCTTGTAAGATATCTTTTAAAAGCGTTTTTTCTATTTGATTCAGCGTCGTTGCTTCATCTATTGTCTTCAAGATATTGTTATAGGCACTTGATAAATCTTCCTCTGTTACACCCTTATTCATCACTTGACTAGCAAAATAAACTGTAATTGCATGTAAGCTTTCCACACTAGCCTCATTTAATTTTAAGATGCTATCATATTGATCTTCACTACCAGAGAGTTTCAAACTTTCTTTCAAGCTATTAATTTTCTCTTCTTTGGTCGTCGTGCTATCATCTATAATTTTATAAAGTGTATCAAATTTTTGGTCAATATCCACCAAAGTAAAGGTATTAAAGCTTTCCATAGACATCCTATTGACCTTGGAGACACCTTTTAGTGCCTCTTGTCTCTTTGCCTCAGTTGCTTCAATATCTTCATAAGTTAGTGAGCGATCTGCTAAAACATCGTTAGATGCCACAGTGCCGACTTCCCAGTGGGTTTGTTCAGGTATTGCACCATAAGACAATAAGATAAAAAGCAATATAAAACATATCCCGATAAAAAAAGAGAGAACGGTATCACTATCCTTCCATTTTTCTGTAGTGAACTTCTTAGCGATCTCTCTAAGTTGATTTTGCATACGAGCTCCTTTATTTGTTCAACTTATCATATGCTTTAATAATTTTTGCTACCACAGGATGGCGCACCACGTCTCTGGCAACTAGTTTTGAAAAACCAATTTCCTTAATATCACCTAAAATCTCACTTGCCTCAATTAGACCACTGGAAGTCACCTTCGGTAAATCAATTTGAGTGATATCCCCAGTTACGACTGCTTTTGAGCCATAGCCGATCCGTGTCAAAAACATCTTCATTTGTTCACTGGTCGTGTTTTGTGCCTCATCCAAGATAATAAAGGCATCATCTAAGGTACGACCTCTCATATACGCAAGAGGTGCTAACTCAATAATACCCCGCTCAAGATAGCGTTCAGCCACCTCTTGTCCAAGGGTAAAATAAAGGGCATCATAAAGTGGTCTCAAATAAGGATCAATCTTTTCTTGTAAATCACCAGGCAAAAACCCGAGCTTTTCTCCCGCTTCAACCGCTGGACGAGTCAAGATAATTCTTTCCACTTCTTTACGTTTTAGGGCACGTACTGCCATCACTACAGCCAAAAAAGTCTTTCCTGTTCCTGCTGGGCCTATCCCAAAGGTGATTGTTTTTTTCTCAATCATTTTTAGATAGTCATACTGCCCCAAAGTCTTAGCAAGAATCGTTTTACCTCTTACTGTGGTAAAAAAAATCTCTTTTAAACTTTCCAGACTCTTTTCTTCCTCACTCAAAGCAAGCTCTAGGGCATAAGTGACATCAGTATTTGCAATTTCTCTTGAAGCTGCCAAAGTTTCTAAGCTCGTAAGTACTTTTTTCACTAGCTCAATACTCTCAGCACTACCCTCAATATGAACTAGCCTCCCTCTAGAACCTAGCACAACAGGTAGTTCATTTTCTATTGTTTTAAGATGACACTCCATACTACCAAAAATATTATTTGCTAATTCATCTGTTTTGAGTTCAATACTTTCCTTCACCGATAGCCCCCCTTATTTTCCCATTATACCCTTTATACTAAAGCCTTTGCAAGAATACAACTTTCATTTATCTTTGGATATTATCCTAAAAAGCACGACCGCTAAAAGTTTCGTTTAACTTTTAGCGGTCGTGCTTTTTTTATCTATTGTCAAAATCATTTGATTTTTACGCTCTTCTAGTGCCTCAATTTGCTGAAGCAAAAATTCAGAAAAGCTACCTTCAACTACTTCTGCTTCACCTGTCTCATACCAATCAAGGCTAACAATTTGATTGTTTTTATCAAAGCAAAATATCCGATCTCCATCACCAATAATAGATAAAAATGGAATATAATCCGTAAAGCCTTCCTCATGTAAGGCTTTTGTCTTAAGACGAAGATTCAAAAAATCAGGTATCACATCTGATAGCCCATAGACCATAATACCACGGCAAAACGTCCAAAACGGTGCCACATCAAAGGCCTCACCCTGTGGCCAAATTTCTTCCCTTACTTCCATGTAAAGACCACCTAAGGGCGACATGGTAAATACTCTAAACTCATCAGGAAGCTTGATATGATACTGATTTTCAAATGTCTGAATTTCCTCTTCAGATGGCTCATGACCCATACAAGCTGCGGTTTCGTAAGTCTTTGAATCATAACTGCGAAAATAGTCGTACACCTTTTCTAGTGACATCATTCACACCCTTTTCTATCCACTACAATTTAACCATTTAATCCACCACATTCAACTTCATAGGCACCATTTATCTCCATTTCTGCTAAGTGACCAAGCAAATAATCTGGATCACTATCCAAATCAAGGGAAAATTCACTATTTCTTCCATTTAGAAAGAGACTGACATTATGGACAAACAAGGCCTTTTTAAAATCATCCTCTGAAATTTTTTGTTCTGCATCAAAATCACCTTGCGCAATCATCTCATTGACCACTTCAATATAGTGATCGTTTTCTGCCATAAAAGCATCCACGACCTTTTCTCTATTGGCATTCAGCTAGTTGATTTTTTCAAGAACCCTATCACTATCTTCTTCTGTTTTTTCTTCAAGTGTCAAAAAAACGTCTGTCACTCTTCCCCAAATCATCATTTTGCCCATGTATTCACCATTATCATCTACAGTAAATTCATTTTCTCCAATAAGGATGGTCTCGGTCATAAAAATGCTGCCTCCCAATCTAAATTTTATTCGCTAAGCTTGCTTTTTTTATATAGCATTGTTAGTTTCTTCGGTAAATGTTGAATGTTCTTTTCACAAAGCCTATAGAGTTCTAACCCCTTTGGTGTAAAACCAAATTTTTCAATATAAGCCAAGACAAAGTCACCTTGCACACTTTGATGTTCGCCATCACAGGTTAAAAGATAATCACAAACCAGCTGATGGTATTTCTCATCTGCCAAACCTAAGCCAAAGACAGCAAAAGTACCTGGCATTGCACAAAACTCATTTTCTAGATTATGGTACCATTCAAATTCATTCATTGCCAGGCGAGCATAGTTTTCAAGCTTAGCATATAAATTTGAGTAACGCATCATATTAGCAAATAGCCGATGTACACCTTTTTTGGGCAGATGTTTGATTGGCAGATAAATTTTCTCGCCCCCTCTACATTCAATCGCATAGGTCTTGGGAAAGCCACATTCAAGCAAAGCACACAGATAGTCTAAAATCTTTTCATAAGTCTCTTCGCACTCTTCTTTGATGGTTATTTTTATCGTTGCAAAGACATCATTGGCAACACAAGAGTACGCCTTTGTCTTGGTTTCTGCAAGCGCCTGAGGTAAGCGACCACTGCCATGTTTTTTCATTTTTTGGGGTAGCCTACTACCTAGTGCTGTGACAAAATAAAAGATTTCCTTGGTAAAAATCCCATCCCAGCTCTGTCCATACTTCGTAAAACAAACCGCAATATAACAAGCAAATTGAAAGTGTTCTTCTGATAGGCTATAGCCAATAGCTTCTTTTTTTAGTACCCATTGATGTGTAAAATCATCATCACTAGCATCAAAGAAAAAAGGATCACGCACAACTCGTTCAATCCATGTACTCAAAGCCATATACACTTCCCATTGCCAACCACATAAAATCCTTATCTTCTCTGCAAAATCCTCTGCTGCTTCGCTTACAAATCCAGAGCGTTGTAGCGTAAAAAGATAATAGTTCAACACTGCACCCACCAAAATTTCTTTGCCCTCAATTTTAAAACATGGATAGGAGGGATAGCCTTTTTCTGCCCTTGTCTTTGATAGACGAAGCTCACCTTTTTGTATCCCCTCAACACAACGGTCAAAATAGACACACAAGGTTTCATCTTCTAAAACATCATCAAATAAAAGATACTTTCGTTTGCCCATTAGCTCACCTACCCTTCATTCAAACTTTATCCCTTAACTGTGCTTTAATACACATTATTTTCCAAATCAGAAAACGGATGCCACGGTAAATCATCTAAGGCAATAGCGGTATCTGCATCATAATCCTGTTGTTTTTGATACTCATCTACTCGAATGATAAATTGTTTGGGACTGCTTTCCTCAAATTGATAGCTATAGTTATTGCCTCTCATCATAAGAGAAGCAAATTTTTTCTCAATGACATCTAAAAATAAAATAGGACAATGAATCCTATCACTTTCTTTATGGTAAACTTGCGCTTTTAAAAGGAGATAACGCCCATCTTGACTGTAAAAAGGCTCTTGTATAGGAAATAACAATGAGGTGAGGTTGAGTAGTAGCTGGGGCTGACTTTTAGTGTGCAAAACAGCTAAATAGCCCATTTCCATGCCCATTCTCACTTCACCAATCGCATAAATCAGACAAGCTGTGTCAGACTTTTCATGCCATGCCATTTTTTCCAAATACCATGGATAGGACTCATATCTATCCCAATCCTTTAAACTCGTATAATCATACTGCCAACCGCCAATTTCCATGTTTTCTCTCCTCTAGCAACAGCCTACTTTGTATGCTCTATTTCACCTCACCTTATTGGCTTAATTTCATAAAAAATGCTTGATCAATTTCATCTACAGTCATTTCAGTATGTACAGCTGAAGGTTTGTTATAAAGTGCCGTCAATAAAGTTCTCACAAAAGCTTGAAAGGCTTCAACCGTTTTTTGATTATAGTCAAACGCAGCATAAATGCCACTTGAGCATCTACCCCAATCAGATAAATAGCCTATCACTTCAAAAAATGAATCATTATAGGATTCAAAATTCTTTGTTTCCCTACTCTTGAGATACTGTGAAATACAATGATCAAAGGAATCATAAAACTGAGGGGAACGGTAGGGCAATTGATTTCGCTCGGCATTGTGAAAATTGATATCTATAATATGAGACTGGCGCACCACTTCCATTGTTGGCTTATCTTTTGTTTTCACTGTTGTTTGAAGATAGGTATAGTGGGTCTCCTTATCAAAGAAAACACCATTTATGACGATCAAGGCACCCCATAGCCCATCTGTATATTGGAATACCATGACAGCACCATTGGTATATTTACTTTCTACTGGCATAGGAGGAGCGACTCTTTTTTTCGGTCTTGCTTTTTTAACACTGATTTTTTCTAAAAATTCTGCTAGATAACGTCTTCTTTGTGCTAAAAATTCATCATCTGCACCTAGTTCCTCACTAAGCGCTATATCCAGATCACTTTGAATAATTGCTTTGACTTCCAGTAAAAATCCCTCATCTAGCTGACCCACTTCCCACAAACAATGTGCCAAACTAAAAAGCACATTAAACCTATCCTCATCCTCTTCATCAAGCAATAAGTCATTTTTGATCTCACTTGGACTCTCACCACGATTATATCTTAAGAAAAATTCTTCTTCAGTCTCACATGAGACATCATTTCCAAAAATTTCTGCACTCCACGTTCCCATAATGACCTCCCTTTATTCTTCTATCTAAAGCTTAGATTAAAATACTACTAATAAAAAATCAATCAAAAAAAAACACTAGCTTCCACTAGTCTCATCAATTATAAAAAATGCCTCTATCAAAATGACAAAGGCATTTTTATTCAGTTTATAAGTAAGAACAAAGTACCTTGGCCTCTTTATCCTCTAGTTGTTCAAAGAGTGGTTGATAGGCGAGCAAGGCTTGATAAGTGTAATAATAAAAACTATAAAACAAGTCATCTGGAAATACCTCGTCTTCTTCATAACGCAGCTCATCTGCTGCTTCATCATAATCCTCTGACCACAAGTAGACTTCTCTGATCATATCTGTAAACTGTGGTAGCGGGGCGCTATGCGCCATCTTTTCCACCTCATGGATGACTTTGGCAAGGATGACAAAAAGCTCTAGTAATTCGCTTACAAGATAGGCAGCAAACTTATTTTTTCCCCTTTCCTCTACAGCCTCCTTAAAAACCCGCAAAAGAAAAATCAAGGCAAAGGGCGTTGCCTGCCAAAAGGTATCTTGATGCTCCATATTGATGGCTAGGGCTTCTCCTGCTTCTGCCATCGCCTTCTTATCTTCCATCTTTTGTAGTATCTTGATATATTTGGGAAAATCAGTCGCCCTACCATAAACTGTCGGTAACCTATGCCATGGTATTTCCTCAAGTGTGACCATTTGAATATACTTTTTTGTTTCCTTTGTCATCTTCTTTCCCTTTTCTTTTTAAGACGCTAGCCTATTATACCAAGGTGCTATTCTTCCCTCACTTCAAATGGTTCTGCCTCAAAGATACCTTCTTCATTTTTAAAGTAGGCACTATTATAAGGTGATGCTAAAAAAGGCACTATCGTAGGATCATAATTGCAAATCGTGTTTAACGTGTATAAGCTTAAATTATCAGGATTGTTGGCATAGTCATCATCTTCATCGCCTGCAAAAAATCGCCAGCCACTGTCCACTTTGCCAAATGCAGTATCACTGTCAGGTACTTCTCGATACATGTAACCAACCCTCTGACCATCCACCATAATCCTATCTGCGGCAATACAGCCATCAGGTTCATCCCAGTCCACCAAGATAGCTTTCAAGTCTATCTTTTTAAACACTTTTTCCATCATATTTCACCTCGTTTAAAGATAGCCTTACCAATCTCTTTCTGCCAAGGCTGTTTCTAGGTCAATATCAATGTTAAAGTATTCTAAAATATCGCCAATCGTCGTTGCGATACTATCCCTTGCCATGGTTTCAAGCTCGCTATCGTGTTCGTAAAATTCTTCCTGTAGGTCATTGATGGCTAAGGTCATGGTATCAAGTGACTCTTGAATGACTGCCTCATCCTTTTCACCACTTTCAAGGCGTTCAATGACTGGAATAATCAAGTCCTTAACTTTATCAACAAGAAATTTAGGATAGTAGTCATCATTAACCATATCTTCTAACAAAACATAATTTTCATCAAATTTTTTCATCACACTATCTCCTTATGATTTATTTAAACTTGTGCCACTTCTAGTATACGCTTCTTAGCATAATTTTTCTATCACTAAATTTTTCCTTCACAATAAAAAAACTAACCTTATCAGATTAGCCTTTAGGACTCATTTAATAAGGTTAGTTTTTTTACTTTATTGCTTGTTATGTTATGGTATACACCAAATAAAATGCTAGCGCTATAGAGATATAAAAGCCTAGATTAAATAAAATATATTTTTGTCGTTTTTCCTTAGCAGACATTTCTGTATTCTTTACTTGCTTAAGTGCTAAAACTCTAAAAATCATCGAAAGCAAAACCACCCCTGCTAATAATAGATACGTCATGTTATCCCTCTCTATCCCTACTACTCTAGATAGTCAAGTGCCATAGGCCCAATAATAACAGTATCGCCTTCTTGAATACCTGCTTTTCTAAGGGCATCCTCAACACCGATTTTGGAAATAATATTTAAGAAGCGATTGACTGACTCATCATAATCAAATTGAGTCTTTTGTACCAATCTGATGATTTCCTCGCCTACTACTTCATAAGTTGTTTCATCTACCTTGATGATATTGAAGCCCTTATCTGGTAAGGAAATGGTCACTTCCTCATCGCTATCCAACTCATCTAAGGCACTATAGTCTTCTTTTGGTAAAGCATTTAAAATCTGACTCAAACGATTCATCAGCTCTTTTAAACCTTCTCCTGTTGCCCCAGAAACAGCAAACACTTCCATTGTCGGATAAGCGTCTTTTATCTTTTGCAAAGCCTCTTTTACATCTTCTGTAATATCTGTCTTATTCGCAACAAGAACACGAGGCTTATCGAGTAGTTTTTCACTATAACGTTCCAATTCTTTATCAACTTTGGCAATATCTTCCAAGGGATCTCTGCCTTCAGAGCCTGATAGGTCAAAGACATGGGCTAAGATACGATTTCTTTCAATATGACGCAAAAATCTATGTCCAAGACCTGCTCCATCAGCAGCACCCTCAATCAAACCAGGAACATCGCAAATGACAAAGGATTCCCCAGGGCCTACCTCGACCATGCCCAAATTAGGCTCGATAGTCGTAAAGTGATAATTGCCAATCTTCGGCTTAGCCTTAGAGACATGGCTAATAATGGTTGACTTTCCGACATTTGGAAAACCTATCAAGCCTACATCAGCCAAAAGCTTCAATTCAAGCTGTAGCCAACGTTCTTCCCCAGCTTCACCATTTTCGGCAACAGCCGGTGCACGATTGACCGAGCTACTAAAGCGTGCATTTCCTCGTCCACCTCTGCCACCTTGAGCGACTAAAATCTTATCGCCATGATGACGCAAGTCAGCATATACCTTACCTGTTTCACTATCTTTTACCACAGTACCTATTGGCACATAGAGGGTGATGTCCTTGGCACCTCGTCCATGTTGATTGGAGCCCTGTCCATGCTCCCCTCGCTTTGCCTTATAGTGCATCTTGTGGCGAAAATCAATCAAAGTACGTAGAGATTCACTCGCTTCAAGGTAGATAGAACCGCCTCTACCACCATCACCACCCGACGGGCCGCCACGAGGTACATACTTTTCTCGTCTAAAAGCAACGACACCATTACCGCCATCGCCTGCTTTGACGTTAATTTTGGCATAGTCATAAAACATCCTATCCCTCCTCACGATCCAAAAGTCCTGCTATACGCATCAAATGCTTAGCATTGGTACTTTGACTACGACCAGTTTTAATCGTATAGTCAAATTTTATCTCATCATCCACATAATGTTCTTCAAAGTGGAAGTTTTTCCCTATAATTTCACCATCACTCACCATATCTGCCAATTCAAAATCGTGAGTGGTCACAATCCCCACTATCCACGGTTTAGATAATTTGGTGATGGCTGCCTTAGCGCCTAGGATACGGTCTTTAGAGTTTGTCCCTTTAAAAATTTCATCTACTAAAACAAGCATTGGTTTCTTTTCACTGGCATAACTCACAGCACGTTTAATGCGTAAAATCTCGCCATAAAAAGTAGAAATCCCTTGCGACACATCATCACGTACACGCATAGAGGTAAATATCGCCATAGGACTGACCACAAAACTTTTTGCCGCCACTAAGCCTCCAGCGTAGGCCAAGACTGTATTTAAGCCTAACATACGCATAAAAGTCGACTTCCCACTCATATTAGAGCCAGTGATAATCACCATCTCTCCACTTTGCTCATAAGAATTTGAAACTACAGTTTGAGGATTCAACAATGGATGGTAACCATCTTCTACTTTAATATAAGGTGTATCTTGTGTGATAATGGTTGGCAGAGTCGTACGCTCAGGGTAGATACGACCCAAAACACCTAAAGAAAGGTAACATTCTACCTTGGCAATCCAAGAAAGCCAAGCTTCAAAAGAAGTCCCATAACCTTTTTTCCAACGTCTCAAAGAAAGGAGTAAGTTAAAATCCCAAGCAAAAACACCGCAAACAATCCAGTAAAACAAGAAGTTTTCTCGCCATTGCCACAGCTCAGCAATACTTTGCAATTTTTTGATCCCCTTAGCCACATTGTCTAAGTCTGCCTTCATTTCTTTTAAGCGCGTGGACTGATAGTCTTTTTTTCTCAGCAAGTCCAATCTATCTTCATAGCCTTTAACACGTTCTACAAAACTTAAAATGATATCACGCTCTTTGGCAAGCATTTCATCAAAAATAACTGTTAAGCCAATTTGTGCCAAAACCATACAAATTGGATATAAAGGACTTAGGAGTCCCATCACACCAAGCCCAATAGCAGCAAGGGTTAAAAGTGGCATACCTAAAGCGATAGGTAAAAAGAACGGTGGCACTGGGCTATTGTCTTTAGCATAGGCAATGAGTTCTTTTTCTGCTTCTTCTTCACGTTTACGCTTGCGATCATTAAACTGATAGCCCATTGCTTCAAAAGATAGGGCAAACGCATCATCTTCTATCAGCTCTTTTACCGCATCTTGACGCAATTTTAAATCTTCATCAGATTGACCGAGCAAGGTTTTGGCAAAGCACTGACGACCTGCGCTAGTATGGGCAACCGATAAATACTGATAAAGTGAATACTCGCCAAAAAGATCCAAATCTTCTGATAAGGGATCACTTAACCCTTCATACCAATCACCGGTATCTGAAAAACTCTGCCATTTATTGGAAAGACGTGCTTCATAGCGATCTAAAATCACAAGTTTTGTCTCTAAAAAACGAACACTTTCCATTGCCTTAGTAAAAACAGACACAAAGTAAGAAAACGCCAAGAGAAAAACAATTGCTAAACCTAAAAGCACAATCATATCTCGTCTAAAATACTCCGCCACAGAAACAATGATACCAAGGGCAAATAATAGACGCATGTTGCTAGCAAATCTCACTTTTTTCTTGGCACTAGTTAATTTTTTATCAATATCTTCTTTATACTGTGCTATTTTCTCTAAATTCAAAATAACCCTCCTTTCTTATACAAAAAAGAGGATGACCCGAAAGTCATCCTCCATATAGGCATTCCCTACACTGCATATACGCTAACTTGGGTTCTCTTTTTGCCTAATCTTTCATATTTTACAACACCATCAACTGTTGCAAATAATGTATCGTCGCCGCCTTTACCAACATTTACGCCTGGATGAATCTTTGTTCCTCTTTGGCGATAAATGATGTTTCCAGCTCTTACAACTTGACCATCAGATTTCTTTGCACCAAGGCGTTTCGCACGAGAATCACGACCATTCTTAGTACTACCTACCCCTTTTTTAGATGCAAAAAGCTGAAGATTCATTTTTACCATATCTTGCACCCCCTATGTGCTACGCTCGTCTATAAGGCTAATATACTTACCATAATCCTCTGTCATTGATGCTATGCCGAGTCTAAATGTCTCTATAAGCGCATTTACCACAGCGACTGACACCTCATCTTTTGGCATCTGGATAATGATTTCTGCTTGTCCTTCATTGAGACGCTGTTTTAAAAATCTCACGCCATGATACTCTAAACTATTAACTGTGGCAATTGCTAGTGCACTCACCCCAGCACAAACAATATCGGTTCCCTGTTCCGAAAAGTTTGCATGACCCTTGACTCTAAAACCTATGCGTCCTTTTGATAAGTCTTCTTTTATATGAACCTTTATCAAAACTAACCTTCAATTTTTTCTACGACAACTTTAGTGAATGGTTGACGATGACCTTTTTTACGACGATAGTTTTTCTTTGCTTTGAACTTGAAAACAACTACTTTCTTTGCTTTAGCATTTTCAAGGACTTTCAAAGTCACTTTTGCACCATCGACATAAGGTTTCCCTACTGTCAACGCACCATCTTTTTGAACCATGAGTACTTTATCGATGTCAACAACTTCACCAGCTTCTTTATGGAGAAGCTCGATAGAAAGCTCTTGTCCTTCTTCGACTTTGTACTGTTTACCACCAGTTTCAATAATAGCGTACATTCATTACACCTTCTTCCCGAGAATACTCGCTGTCATAGGTGCTATGCTTAAAACCTATGGAACAAGCGGTTTCGATCTGGATCATACCACATCAATTAATTATTATAAGTGAAAGTTTTAGTGGCGTCAAGCCTTTAACGTCATTAAAATACCCCTAAAAATTCCAACATCTAAAATAATATTCTTTAAACACTTTAAACACCAAAACTTCATTTAATTTATTTTTTATAAAAAAATGCTTGCATTTTTGTTTTTAGTTTGTTATGATACTAAAGCAGTTGGCCGACATAGCTCAATTGGCAGAGCAGCTGATTTGTAATCAGCAGGTTGCGGGTTCGAGTCCCATTGTCGGCTTTAAGACCTTAGCAGATGCTTTGGTCTTTTTTATTGCGCTTGACAAAATCAAAGTCT
>CALIQN010000105.1 GCA_938044045.1 uncultured Peptococcaceae bacterium | reverse complement strand
AATTCAAAATAAGCTGATGCCATTCATAGAGATGGATTAAAACATCTCTTAGATTCTTATCTCTTTTCCAGTGGGCTTCTTTTTTCTTTTCATCTTTTGAAAAGTCAAATGGTGTATTCAACTCTTCCTCAGTCATCTTTGAGATAAATAAATTTAACTTTTCATAGTTTTCCTTAGCAGCAATCATTAAATCATTTTTTGTCGTTGGTCTTGGCATAATTTTTTACTCCTTCCATCTCTTTAGAGTTGGGAAAAACTCCATCATCATTTTTCTTGCACTATCTTCATTCATATCTTTATTGGCTTCGACTACATGAGGAACGCATATCTCAATCATTTCCTCCATTGTTCCCTTAAAAGTAAATTCGCCTTTCTCAAAGCAATACTTACAATAATCTTCATTTACGCTTCCATCTGAATTTGTACCATAAAGCTCTGTTCCCTCTCCCATAGGCATGCCACAACATTGACAATATTTCGTATCCATTTTTTATTCCTCCTTATCTTTATTTAAGATAATTATATCTCACCATACTTGACACCATCTGTCATATTATATATTTTTCTGCCATTTTATTTATCATTTTTTTAATTTGCATTCTAACTTCTTCAGGTTCCAATACTTCTGCTTCATCTCCAAATGAAAAAATATAATTATATAAGTTATAGTCATTCGGTATTTCTATTTCAGTATATAAATTTCCGTCATTATCTTCTGTAATTTCTCCGTTTAGTTCATCATATACCCTGAAAGCAACTTTTCGATCAAACTTAACTTTTATATTCACTGTATTCTCATGTGGCGTTTCTTTTTTGAGTATTACATCTTCAAAGTTGTCATCAAACTTTTCAGTATGGATTTCTAAATTCTTTATCCTGGACAATTTGAAATATCTGAAATCATTTCTGAGTAAACATAGGGCATATAGATACCAATCCTGACTCTTGAAAAGCAATCTCACAGGTTTAACACTTCTGTCTGTTTCTTTTTCATTGCTGCTAAAATATGTGAATGAAATAATGTTTTTACTTAAAATTGCAGATTTGATATCATCAAATGTTTTTTCATACATCTTATTGTTTTGCCAATTATTAAAGTCAACCTCTATCCAACTGGTATTTTTCATTTTAAAGAGTGCGGAGAGTTTTGTTAGGAGCTCATTCTCACGCTGTATTGTGGTATTATCCAATCCTTGAAGAGCTGACATAATTTGCTGTTTCTCATTTTCAGACAGCAGTGATTTACTAAGAACAAAATCTTCAGCAATTTCTATTCCGCCGCCCTTTCCTTGCAGCGCATAAATGGGAATACCGGCACTACTGATAGAGTCAATATCCCTATAAATTGTTCTGACTGATACCTCAAATTTATCAGCAAGCTCATTTGCTGTAACTTTTCCTTTTTCTAAAATGTAATATAGTATCCTAAATAGTCTATTATCTTTCATCGTCTTAACATCTCCTACAGTTATTATACCACAATAACTTGACATCTGTTGTCATGTTATGAAATGTTTTTCAAATCATGATAGTGCTGCTTATCTTATTAACTGTTATAAAAAATAATCAAATTCCACTTCTCATACCACCTCTCTTTTTAATTTTTTGCATAAGAAAAAGCGACTAAGATTTCTATTTCTTAATCGCCTTATATCTTCAATATTCAGTTTTATTTAGCTCGACAAACTGGGATTTGCCAGAAACTAAAGTTTACAAATCATGACATAGTCCTCTTTATTTTCACGAACAATTTCAAAACCTACTTTTTTATACATATTCACTGCATAGTTTATCTTTTGAACCGATAATGAAACTTGCTTATATTTTTTCTCTTTCAAGGTCAAAAGAATTTGTTTCATAAGTTCAGTTCCAATTCCCAAATTCCTATATTCCTTGAGAAGAGAAATGGAAAGAGAGGGTGTTGTATCATCAACATGACCATAATCATTGATGATACGAGTCCATACAGCTCCTACTACCTTTCCATCAAAATCCGCCACATAACATACATCATCTTTCTTGCCAAAATCAGCAACATATATTTGTAAATCGGGATGTTCTATAATATCTTTGGACGGAGCTTGTACTCCTTCAGGAATAAAAATAGCCTCATATAGAAAAGTATCCAATAAATTTATTTCATTTTGCTTTAATTCTCTAATTACATAATCCATGATTGCCTCCGATCTATTTTCTGTAAATTTATTATTTTATAAATCGGTAGAAATTCCACACATACCACACCTCCATACTTTTTAAATAGATTCTACTATTTCTAATTCTCCATTAGACTACCCATCTCGTCAAATTATAATTTGTCTACACCGCTTTAATCTTCTCATTTATCAATTCAATAAATGCTATCATAGTTGCTCCTATCATCGGAAGCCCATAAGGACTAAATAGAAAACCGATGACCAAGCCCGATATACCTATTCCGACTTCTCCTTGAATGAAAGATGCTAACGCCACAAATAGGCAGAACACCATAACGATATACAGTAATGCTGTTCCTATACCAAGTAAGAATGTTAGAAAAGCAGTCAGAATTGATAAAACAAGACTAATCGGAAATAAGATAATTTTTAATATCCATCGCATACACTACCTCTTTTTCTCTTTGGTTTATGTGCTGCTTACAACCATTATTTTAGTCGATAGTGGCTCTAAGCAACACATAAACTATCAGTTTCTTCAGTTTTTAACTTTGGTAGAAGCTTCAAAACCTTTGATTTTACTGAACTATTTGCCTCTGTCATTATTATGACACGAGACCCCATGGCAGGATCTGAAATAATATCTTTGATGGTCGGTTGCATCAGCTCCACCATCATATTAATAATATGACGAGGAGTACGGAATTGTCCATTGGTGCCAGCAGACGCCAATTTGGACAAAAGATACTCATAGATATCGCCTAAAATATCCTTATCATCCGTTGGCAGTTCATCCAAGGCAGCAATGGCTTTTTGGAGGGTTGCCGGCTTATTGATTTGGAAAATCGCATCTCGCATATAGCGTGAAAAAGCAGTATCATCTGTATCTCCACTGAGACTTTTGATAAAAGGAAAGATTTCCTGACTCATGAGACGATAGACTTCTTGGGCATCTCCCATATTTTTAAACGTTGACCAACGATATTCCGGCTTGTCTTTTGGAAAAATGCCTTCATAAGGAATCCCTAAAAATTCTGCGTCCCCTTCACGATGGAGTTCTGCCTTGTCCAAGTCTTTCATAAACAAAAGATAGGTCAATTGTTCGATATTGGTCAGTGGGTTGGCATTGCCCTCTGTCCAAAGCATTTCCCATAATTGGTCGATTTTATTTTTTAATTCACCTGTAATCATGATTTTGTCTTGCTCTCCCTTCATGCTTTTAAATTCTTTAAAGGTATATTTTATCTCGCTCTTTTTGGCTCAAAATAAAAAGTGTGGCACAGACTCATCTGCGTCACACTTTTTTCATGTCCTACTCACCATCACGAGTATCGCAAACTATCTACCTTACTATATCAGCAAAGTTCGAGTTTAATCAATGTTTAATCACCATCATCCTCTTAAAAACGCAAAGAGAGACAAGTCAAGCTACCATCGATTTTCTTATACTCATTAGAATCCACTAGTTTGACTGGATAGCCCAAGTCCTCGATAATCTTTTTTGTCTTAGGATAGCCCTCCGGCACAATGACTGTCCCATTGATATAGAGGCTATTGATGGCATAGATTTCCTCAGGTGCAATGACAAATCTATTGAACGCACTAAAGTCAGGAATTTCATTCATCACTGCTGAAACCAGCATATTATTATTCTCAAGGTAGATGACAAAGTCTTTCAAGTGGAGTCCCTCGGTGACTGGCACAGTCGAAGAGGTATAGCCAAACTTTGTCACAATCTCATCAAACTGTTTGGCTGCGGCTTCATTGGTACGATCAGAAAGCCCGATATAAAAATGATCCCCCACTCTCATCACATCACCGCCCTCCATAGTGCCAGGCGCTTGGATATGAAAGATTTGCTCCTCATCATAGTACTTTTGAATCGCACCCAAAATCTCATATTTTTCACCATTTCTGGACTCTTTAGCTGGATTGGTAATGACGACACAACGCTCCATCACGACTGCCGTATCTTCGACAAAACATGAATCCGGATAGGTCTCTAGAGGATCAAGTTCCAAGACTTCCAGCCCCAGTGCCTGAAGGGTCTTCACATACTCAGCATGTTGTTTTAGGGCTACTTCATAGACAGGCTTGCCTTCTTCAAGGTAGGTAGTAATTCCATCAATCATTGCCCTACATGGTTTTCTTACAATAGCATTTTTAAATGTTGGCATCTTGATTCCTCCTATAGTTAATATGATAAGTGATATTGGAGGATAGTATACAACATTTTTATCAGTATGCCTATTTTTTTACAAATAAAAAATGGCTAGCTTTTACACTAACCATTTTTAATACTTCATATTGCAACTTACTGCAACTTAAATTTTTTAGTTTAAAATTCCTATAAAGCCCTATTTTATCCAGTTTCTTACAAAATTATCAAATTGAAGATTTCATTTTTTTTGTACTCTTGCAACTTAAATCAAGCCCAAAATGGGATATATTTCATATATCTTTTCGTTTAGCTTGATTTGTTAAACAATGGTGCTAGCGTGTCTTTATTGGCTTCAAAGACATCAAGGACATATCTACTCCAGTGACGTGCATCAGCCTTGGCACTACCAAAGACATAGTCTTCTTGACCATAGTCCATTACGTCAAAAGCTGGAATAGCCTTGCTTGCGCTAGCAGTACGATAGCTCGCTGCACTAGCTACAGAGAAAGTCGCACCCTTGGTACTGTCATAGCTTACCCAGCTAGAAATATCTGTCCCTGTGGCTTGACTTTCTGTGCCATTTTTGCTTTGATGGAACGTGACCACCATTCCATTGCCATTTAACTCCAAGCCTACGGCTGTTTCTGATACAGAAAGGTTTTTACCTCTGACTGTCATTATTCATTGTTTTAGCCAAAGCATTTTTTGGTATTTTTTCAATGATACATTAAGAGCCTGCTTAAAAAATGAGAATAAAAACTTTTTTATAAAAAACGGAGGTAAAAATTGGAAAATAAGAAAAAATTATTCTTTTTACTACTGCCTTTGGTGGTCTTAATACTTTATGACGCCCTCGGTAATGTGCTATTTAATTGGATAGAAAAGGGCTTTACCCTCTTTTCTGTTAGTGAGGATTTTGTCAATACCAGTGCCAGTTTTATAGACGCTACCCTCGCTACCATCCTTTCTCTGGTCTTCTACTTATTTTATCGTGGTATTTTTCCAAAAAAACAAGCAGAGGTTTCCCTATCGCTAAAAAAAGGCCTTGTCTTTGCCCTTGTCATCGGCTTTGGTGTTGGTGGCCTATCCACCCTTTGGCTCAATTTTATAGATTTCATTGCCAGTTATTCTACCACTTTAGGGGAACAAGCAGAGCATTTTTCTGAACTCTATGATGATTTGGAGCAAGGGGCATTTATTTGGACTTTTTTAGCGATTGTGATTGTCGGCCCTCTTGTGGAAGAAATTTTATTTAGAGGCCTTATTTTTCACAGTCTGGAAAAGGTCACAACCCTTCCTTGGTTTGCCTTTGTCCTCTCTGGGGTGATGTTTGGCATCTGGCATGGTAGCTTTATCCAAGGGGTTTACACCGCCATGATGGGGATTATTGTAGGCTATTTCATGAAAAAAAGCAGATCGTTGTTCTTGGTCTTTCTTGCCCATGCCATCAATAACTTGAGTGGTAGTCTCCCACCATTTTTAGATACAGATTTTACCAATACCCTTTTGACCATCATCTCTTATCTGTGCATTGTGCCG
>CALIQN010000104.1 GCA_938044045.1 uncultured Peptococcaceae bacterium | reverse complement strand
TGTTCAATTTTCAAAGAGCTGTCTCAAGACAGCTTAGTCATATTATCATCCTTTCGCCTTCTTGTCAACTGCTTTTTAAAACTTTTTTAAAAAAATTAAAAATAAGCGACCAAAAGGTCGCTTATTTTATTTACCAAGCCCTTACATTAGAGCATATTGCCTTAATTTCTTTAAAAAACCTTCTGTTAAGATTGCAGTTAGTCCCCAAATCATTGGTCTATCTTCACCCAAATCATAAAAGAGTATCCGTTTATTCATCCCTTTCCAATGATAATCTTCCCCTTGAGGAATCTTGGCAAAAGGAAAGTGTGGGTTTAGCCCTTTATCAATTTTACCTTTCAAATCATAACTTTTACTCTCCAAGGTTAGTAACTCTGTTAAAGGCACAACAAAAAGAGAAGAAACTTCATTTTTAGCAAAAGGGTACTTCTGCCAAGCCGAATCTTTTAAAATGGCAACAAAGGCATCAATGCGTATACTTTCATTCTCATAATAATCACTTTGTCCCAAAGGCAAAATATCCTCTATCTTGATACCCAATTCTTCCTTAGCTTCACGAAGTGCGCTCTCATAAGCACTCTCGCCTTTTTCTACACGACCACCTGGAAAAGATACCTCTCCCCCTT
Organism: uncultured Peptococcaceae bacterium; assembly: GCA_938044045.1. Taxonomy (GTDB): domain Bacteria; phylum Bacillota; class Peptococcia; order Peptococcales; family Peptococcaceae; genus CALIQN01. The sequence goes on along the minus strand of CALIQN010000104.1, from coordinate 4,076 downwards.
GACTAATATTTTGACTACGCACCTCATAGAGTAAGCCATAACCTTCTTTTAAGAGGATTAAAGGCAACAGTACAGAAAAACATCTTGGATCGTGGACATTTTTCACTTCACTGGTCAAAGCTTTTCTTATCAATCCTTCATCAATCATCCATCATGCCTCCTTACAAAACTATCATAACACAAAAAAAAGACCGTTGTGGAGAGCAACGATCTTTTCCTATTGAATTTATCATATAGGATAAAGGAGTAAAGAGGTGTATAAGGTTTGTAAAAATTAGTTTTGACTAATCTTCATCCGTATAGTAGCACAGCACTTAGCCTATGTCAACTTTATTTTTCTACTTTTCTAGCGTTTTTTTTAGCGCCTCTTGCCAACCGCTATAATTTTCCTTACGCCAAGCTTCTGCTTTACTAGGATAAAAAACCGTCTCAATTTGATGTTTCTTTTGCAAAACCTCAATAGATGCCCAAACGCCAACCGCCAAGCCTGCGAGATAGGCAGCGCCAAGTGCCGTGGTTTCTGTAATCTTAGGGCGAATTAAGGTCATCTTGGCAATATCTGCCTGAAATTGCATCAAAAATTTGCTACTACTGGCACCACCATCCACCATCATCTGTGAAAGAGGCAAGTTGATATCTTTTTCCATTGCTTGCAAGATATCATAGCTTTGGTAAGCAACTGCTTCTAGACTAGCACGAGCGAAATGGCGCTTGTCACTATTTCTCGTCAGTCCATACATCGCACCTCTGGCATACATATCCCAATACGGTGCACCCAAGCCAACAAAGGCAGGCACGAGGTAAACCCCTTCATTGCTTTCTAAGGTTTGTGCCAGTTCGCCAGCTTCTTTAGCCTCTGCAATCATCCCTAGTTCGTCCCTTAGCCACTGCACCACTGCACCACCAATAAAAACAGAACCTTCTAGGGCATAGGCGACCTCACCACTGACGCTGGCTGCCAAGGTGGTCAAAAGTCCACTTTGACTGCGCACCAATTCATCTCCTGTGTGCATGAGCATAAAACAGCCTGTGCCATAGGTATTTTTTACATCACCTTTTTTTACCCCAAGTTGTCCAAAAAGTGCCGCCTGCTGATCCCCTGCAATGCCGGCAATTGGAATCTTATGCCCCTTATACTCAAAATAGCCATAGAGATGACTTGAAGGGTACACCTCTGGCATCAAGGCATCTGGAATCTCAAAGTAGTCCAGTAAGGCTTTATCCCATTGACGCGCTTTGATGTCAAAAAGCATGGTACGAGAAGCATTGGTATAGTCTGTCTGATGCACCTCACCCTTGGTCAATTTCCAAAGGAGCCAAGTATCGACTGTGCCGAATAAAAGCTCGCCCTTTTTGCTTCGCTCACGTTTGGGATCGACTTCATCTAAAATCCACTTGATCTTGGTTGCTGAAAAATAAGCATCTATCACTAGCCCTGTTTTCTCTTTGACATAGTCTAGCCAGCCCTCAGCCTGCATCTTTTCACATAAAGAAGCCGTACGACGGCATTGCCAAATAATCGCAGGAGAGACACCCTTTCCTGTCTGCTTATCCCAAAGAATAGTCGTCTCTCTTTGGTTGGTAATCCCAATCGCCTTGATTTTTTCTAGTGGTATTTTTTCTCTATCCAAAAGGTCAGTCAAGACCCCTAAGCTCACCTTCCAAAGTATCTCAGGGTCAATCTCCACCCAACCATCTTTAGGGTAATCCAATGAAAATTCACGCTGCATTTTGCTAATGAGATTACCTTCACTATCAAATAAAATCGCTCTTGAACTACTTGTCCCCTGATCAAGGGCAATAATATACTCCATGATTTTCCTCATTTCTGACATAGAATACTAAAGGCGATTGGCAAAAAGCGCCAATCGCCTCAATAACTTTACTAAACCCACACCGCCGTATATATGCGATGTTTTGAACCTGCAAAAGCAGGTGGGTGCCTCTCTCGATAATTCGTCGTCATTTGATAAAAAATGTTTCAATCCCTTATCCAGAAGTCAGGCTCCCTATTAAAAGGTGTTGGAACAAAACGAAGCACATATATACGCACGTAGCAGGATCTCTATAGGTGCATTCTAGCATAAAATATGCGCCTTGACAATCATTAGCTTAAACTTTTTAACCAATGATAAATATCTTGATAAACCTCTTGATAATTCAGCTCATTTAAAATTTCATGTCTTGCCTGAGGGTAAAGACGTAGTCTAACTTGACTCAAACCAGCTTGCTTGTAGAGGTAGTTTAATTTTAAGACCATTTTACCAAACTCACCTACAATGTCTCTATCTCCAGAAATGAGCAAAATCGGCAAATCTTTTTTTACATGACGATAACTTCCTTTGGCACACGCACATCGTACAAAGCGAAAAATACCCAAATACATACTAAGCGAGGGGATAAATTGGCAGAACCTATCCTTCATATACTGATCAACAATTGCCCTATCTCGACTAATCCAATCCGAACGTTTCACCTCTTTGGAAAAAAGCTTCATATACTTTTCTATCGTCAAACGATTAAAAAACTTTCCTATATATTTCTCTCCAAATAATTTCACCCCAAAGTAAGCCAAAGCGACACTAACGTTCGTCAAAAAAGGAGAAACTTGCCCCGTCCCCATGATAATGACGCCATCAAGTGCCATATCATTTTGACTTATCGCACATCTAACTAAGTAAGAACCCATAGAATGACCGAGTAAAAAACAAGGTAAATCCGGATAACTTGCTTTGATGTCATGATGGATGGTTTTGACATCGTCTATGAGTTTCTCACTTTCTAAAGGAAAGACCCCTACTTCATCTGGATGATGGACACTCTGCCCATGACCTCTTTGATCATGGCCAATGACCACATAACCTTTTTCATTTAAAAACCGTGCAAACCTGTCATAACGTTCAATGTGTTCGACCATACCATGTACAATTTGCACCACACCGATAGGCTTTTCAGTGTCCCAAGTCACCTTATAAAGGTCAGCCTCACCAAAATACGCTACTGTTTTCATAATTATCTCCTCATACAATCTTTTAGACAAAGAATGCCACCCTAGGGTGGCATTTTAGTTTAGCTTTCTTTTTTCTCTTCTTTAACATCCAATTTGATGTGTAATTCACGCAAAGATTGGCGTGGTACATAAGATGGAGCATCCACCATGACATCCATTGCACTTTGTGTTTTTGGAAAGGCGATGACATCACGAATGGTGTCTCTCTTGGCCATGAGCATAATCATGCGATCAATCCCAAAGGCAATCCCACCATGAGGTGGCGCACCGTATTCAAAAGCTTGTAAGAGGGTTTGGAATTGTTCTTCATAGACTTCTTTTTCCAGTCCTAAGAGAGCAAACATTTGCTCTTGTAAAGCTCTATCGTGGATACGAATACTTCCGCCACCAAGCTCTACCCCATTTAAGACAATGTCATAAGCACGAGAACGTATCTTTAGTGGCTCATCCTTATAAGTTTTTAAATCTTCTGGGATTGGAGAGGTAAATGGATGGTGCATAGAAGTGTAACGTTTTTCATCTTCATTCCATTCCAAAAGTGGGAATTCTGTTACCCAAAGGAACTTAAATTCGTTTTCATCAATCAAATTACGACGTTTGGCAATTTCTAGACGAAGATGTCCAAGGCTATCGGAAACGATTTTAAAGGTATCGGCACCAAAGAAAATAATATCGCCCACTTCAGCATTGGTCGCTTGGCAAATCTTAGCAACAGTTTCTTCACTTAAAAATTTGGTAATAGGAGACTTAATGCCATCTTCTTGCATGACAAAATACGCCAAGCCCTTTGCCCCATAAATAGAAACATACTTGGTTAAGGCGTCAATTTCTCGACGGCTCATATCTGCCATCCCTTTAGCATTGATGGCTTTAACTACCCCGCCATTGGCAAGGGCACCATCAAAGACCTTAAAGCCACAGTCTCTTACTGTCTCACTCAAATCAATGAGTTCTAGTCCAAAACGCATATCTGGTTTATCGGAGCCAAAACGATTCATCGCTTCTTCATAGGTCAAGCGTTCGATAGGAAGGCTCACCTTATGACCAAGGGTTTGTTCAAAAACAT
>CALIQN010000103.1 GCA_938044045.1 uncultured Peptococcaceae bacterium | reverse complement strand
GATGGCATACGGATTTATTTGGTTTGACTATTATTACACAATTATGTGAGATTATGGATAAAGTCTCTTATCAAGATGAAGAAATAGATGAAACTTATTTTTTATTAATGCAAAAAACATTAGGTTGGTTTAGTTTTGCCAATCCTTGGGTGGTAGGAAAATATTTTGAATGGCATATGTTAGATTTATTAGGTTATGGTAGTGAAATAGAGATTTGTACTTCTTGTGGTGAAACCTTTAATCGTGGTAGATGGCGAAGTGCTGCTTCTATTTATGGAGGATTTTATTGTAAAAATTGTTTAGATGAAGTAGAGCGTTCTTCTTTGATTTATTTTGGAGAAGAGGATAATGGTTTTTTAAGATTTTTAGAAATAGCAGATGAAAAAAATATAGCTGTTTATTATCCAAGTAGCAATTTAAAGAAGAAAATGGATGTCTATTTTAAAAAAGTTTGGGAATATATTTTTGATTTTTCTTTAAGTACCTATAGATTTTCCAATAAAATAACGTAATAAGTAAAAATTGACTTTTTGAATTTGAAATGGTATCTTAAGTCGTGGAGAGCGTTGATCAAGATAAGAAGAAATATTACCGATAAGCGAGATAGGGATGGTGAGAGCCTATTACTTTATTTCGAGGCACTTGTGAGCTTAGAGAATAAAAGTGGACCTTCTAGGTCAATCAGGGTGGAACCGCGGGTATGAGCTCGTCCCTGTCTTCGGACAGGGACGAGCATATTTTTTTAGGAGGAGAATTATGAATTTTCAAAATATGATACTGACATTAAATGAATTTTGGGGAGAATATGGCTGTTCAGTTATGCAACCATATGATATAGAAAAAGGGGCAGGAACCATGAATCCTGCTACTTTTTTAAAAGCAATTGGACCAGAACCCTGGAATGTTTCTTATATTGAACCATGTCGCAGACCAACAGATGGTCGTTATGGAGAAAATCCAAATAGATTACAACATTATTATCAATATCAAGTTATCCTTAAACCTTCACCAGAAAATATTCAAGAGCTTTATTTGGAGAGTTTGACAAAACTAGGCATTGATCCCCAAAAACATGATATCCGTTTTGTTGAGGATAATTGGGAATCTCCGACACTTGGTGCCTGGGGTTTAGGTTGGGAAGTATGGCTTGATGGTATGGAAGTGACTCAGTTTACATATTTCCAACAATGTGGAGGCTTAGACTGCAAACCTGTTAGTGGCGAAATTACTTACGGGCTTGAAAGACTTGCTATGTTTATACAAGAAAAAGAAAATGTATATGATATTACATGGGTTGGGGATGTGACCTATGGTGATATTTTCTTACAAAATGAAATTGAGTATTCAAAATATAATTTTGAAGTTAGTGATATAGAAATGTTAAAAACATTATTCAACCTTTATGAAAAAGAAGCACTCAGGGTTCTTGAAGAGGTTTCATTGGTACAGCCTGCTTTTGATTATGTTTTAAAATGTTCTCATACCTTTAATCTATTGGATGCTAGAGGTGCTATCAGTGTAACAGAACGTACACACTATATTGGACGTGTTAGAAATATGGCAAGACTTTGTGCGAAAAAGTTTATAGAAGGAAGATATCAATTAGGCTTCCCATTGATTAAAGATGAAAATAAACGACAACTTGCTTTAGAGGCTTATCAAAAGGAGATGTAATATGTCTAAATATTTACTAGAAATTGGAACCGAAGAAATCCCAGCACGTTTTTTGCCAAATATTTTAGAGGAATATAAAAAGATTTTCGAAGTAACACTAGAAGAACATAGAATTGCTTATGATAATGTTTCAACTTATGCAACGCCTAGGAGAGTTTGTATTATTGTAGAAGGCATTGCTTCTATGCAAAAAAGTTTAGAAGAGGAGATTAAGGGTCCTGCTAAAAAAATTGCTTATGATGAAAACAATCAACCAAGTAAAGCACTTGAAGGTTTTATGCGTGGTAATCATGTTCAACTGGATGATTTATTTGAAAAAGAACATTCTGGTGCAGTATATATATTTGCACTTAGAAAAGAAGAAGGGAGAGAGACTAAGTTACTTTTACAAGAGTTATTGCCTAAAATGATTTTGTCTGCATTCTTTCCTAAAACAATGCGTTGGGGGGACTATAACTTACGCTATGTTCGACCTTTAAAGTGGTTAGTTTCTTTGTGGGATGATGAGTTATTGACCTTTGATTTAGAAATGAAAACAGCAGATAGAATTTCAAAAGGACATCGTTTTTTGAGCACTAACGATGTCATAATTTCTAGTGTGGAGACTTATTTTGATGACTTAAGAAAAGCTTTTGTTATTGTAGATCAAAATGAACGATTAGATTTAATAAAATCACAATTAAAGGCACAAGATGAGCAAAATCACATTAAAACAATTATAGATAAAGACTTGTTGACTGAAGTGTTATTTTTAGTTGAATATCCTGAAGTCTTGATGGGTGACTTTGATCCAGCCTATCTAAAAATTCCTCAAGGACTTGTTGTCACACCAATGAAAGATCATCAACGTTATTTTCCAGTAGCTGATGAAAAAGGTCATTTGTTGAATCATTTTGTAACAGTGAGAAATGGTACAAAAGACTATATTGATGTGGTCAAAAAAGGAAATGAACGTGTTTTAGAAGCAAGATTAGCTGATGCGAAATTCTTTTATGATGAAGATTTAAAGATAGTTTTAGAAAATAATTTAGAAAAATTAAAAAAGATAACCTTCCAAGAAAAACTGGGAACAGCATATCAAAAAATGGAACGTGTTTATAAGTTGACAAAATATCTAGGAGAAGATATATTTTGTTATGAAAATAGTGTTGTCGAAAATGCTTTGGTAGCGGCGCGATTGTCAAAAGCAGATTTAGTCAGTAATGTTGTAATGGAGTTTCCTGAGTTACAGGGAATTATGGGTGAAGAATATGCTTTGAAAACAATTAAAACGCCCAAAGAGATAGCACAGGCTATTCGTGAACATTATTTACCTAGATTTGCAGGAGATAAACTTCCAGAGAGCAAGGAAGGCGTCTTGACAAGCCTTGCAGATAAAATCGATACTATTGTTGGTTGTTTTGCAGCAGGGATTGAACCAACTGGTTCTCAAGATCCTTATGCTTTGAGACGTCAATGTATGGGTGTAGTACAAATTATCATTCATGAAAAAGCACATTTCTCTATTAAGAATGTGATTAGTAAAGCAATGGAGTTTTTAGCACAACAATTGGAACTCCAAGCAGATTTGGTGGATAAAATTTATGAATTCTTTAATCAAAGATTGCTTACCTATTTGAAAGATCAAAATTATGAATTACCATTTATACGTGCTATCCTCAAAGAGGGGTATGATGATATTTATGAATGTAGTGAACGTGCAAATCTATTAAATACTATCGTTGGAACAGCAATATTTGATAATCTAGAACAAACCTATAAACGTGTTAATAATATGATTAATAAACAAGAGCCAGTAGAGGTAACAGTTAGTATTACTGGTAACAGTGAAAGTAAATTGATGAATCAAATACAAGCAGCTGCAAAAACAGAAAGTCTTTTAGAAAAAATCAATCAAATCGCTAGCTTGTCAGATGAGTTGAACCGCTATATGGATAACACAATGATTATGGTTGAAGATATCACTGTACGTAAAGAAAGACTTGCAGTGCTAAAAATGTATAAGAATTTATTTGTTTATCTAATTGATTTTAATGAACTATAAGGAGAGAAGTCAAATGGGATTTAAAAGTGATATAGAGATTGCACAAGAGAATAGAATGACACCAATTGTTGATATTGCACGCAATATTAATATTCCTGAAGAAGCCATAGAAGCTTATGGAAAATATAAAGCTAAACTTGATACTTCGATTATTGATGAAGTTAAGGTTAATCAAGCAAAATTAATCCTAGTGACAGCCATCAATCCAACTCCAGCTGGGGAAGGAAAAACAACAACGACTGTGGGCCTAGGTGATGGTTTAAATACATTAGGGAAGAAAACTTTGATAGCACTTAGAGAACCCTCACTTGGACCTGTATTTGGTGTAAAAGGTGGAGCTGCTGGTGGTGGTTATGCTCAAGTTGTACCAATGGAGGACATTAACCTACATTTTACAGGTGATTTACATGCTATTGGTGCTGCAAATAATCTTTTAGCAGCCTTATTAGACAATCATATTCATCAAGGCAATATGTTGGATATTGATCCAAGAAAAATTGTATGGAAACGTTGTGTTGATATGAATGATAGACAACTACGTTTTATTGTTAATGGTCTTGGTGGACCAACGAATGGTGTGCCTCGTGAAGATGGATTTGATATTACTGTAGCTTCTGAAATTATGGCGATACTTTGTTTAGCAACTGGCATTAAGGATTTAAAAGAGCGATTAGGGCGAATAGTTGTTGCTTATACTTATGCAAATAAGCCTGTGACAGCTCAAGATCTCAAGGCGAGTGGCGCCCTAGCAGCATTATTAAAAGATGCTTTAAAGCCAAATCTTGTACAAACTTTAGAAAAGACACCAGCAATTGTTCATGGTGGTCCTTTTGCTAATATTGCCCATGGGTGTAATAGTATCATGGCAACAAAGATGGCAATGACATTTGGTGATTACGTTGTAACGGAAGCTGGTTTTGGAGCAGATTTAGGTGCTGAGAAATTCCTTGATATAAAATGCCGTTATGGTAATTTAAAACCAAATGCGGTGGTAATTGTTGCAACAATTCGTGCGCTAAAATATAACGGTGGTGTGAGTAAAGAATCTTTAGGACAGGAAAATTTAGAGGCTATAGAAAAGGGTATTGTAAACTTGTATAGACATATAGACAATATGAAAAATGTCTATAAATTACCAGTAATTATCTCTTTAAATCGTTTTCCTACAGATACTGACGCTGAAATCGCTTTAGTTCAAAATCTATGTCAACTAAAAGGTGCTGAAGCTGTTTTGTATGAAGGCTGGGCTAAAGGTAGTGAAGGGGCTAAAGATTTAGCTCAGAAAGTTGTAGAACTATGTGAGGAAAAAAGTAACTTTGACTTTTCATATGCTACTGATCTCACAATAGAGGAGAAAATTTTAACGATTGTTCAAAAAATTTACCATGGTAAATCAGTAGCCTACTCTGATAGAGCTAAAAAAGCTATAGAGTCCATTGTAAAAGAGGGCTACGGTCATCTACCAATCTGTGTTGCCAAAACACAATATTCATTTTCAGATAATCCAAGTTTATTAGGTGCACCAGAAGATTTTGAGATTCATGTTGAAAATGTGAAATTATCAGCGGGAGCAGGGTTTATTGTCGTACTGACAGGTTCTATTATGACAATGCCAGGCTTACCAAAGGTACCAGCAGCTGAAAATATCGATATCACAGATGCAGGTCAGATTATAGGTTTATTTTAGTAATAAAAAAAGAACGCTAAAACCATAGATGTTGGTCTTAGCGTTCTTTTTTATGCTTTAGGATAGGGATAATGGCCTAATAGATTTTTGTTTTAAATTTTAACTATATGAGGTTAATGGTTCGTGATATTATACAGTTTCTTTTCCCCAGACTTCTTCAGCAATCTCTTTTACAAGTTTCAATTTATTCCATTGTTCTTCTTCTGTAAGTTTATTACCTATTTCACAAGAAGCAAATCCACATTGTGGACTTAAATACAATCTATCAAGAGGTATATATTGTGCTGCTTCATGAATCCTTTCAATAATTTTAGCTTTATCTTCAAGGGTTGGTGTCTTTGTTGTAATCAGTCCAAGTACGACTTTTTTATCATCAGGAACCTTAGCTAATGGCGCAAATCCACCAGATCTTTCATCGTCATATTCAAGGAATAGAGCATCAACATCTTCTCTTGCAAATACATGATCAGCTACTGTATCATATGGGCCGCTTGAAAAATATGTGGAATGATAATTTCCTCTACAAATATGAGATGTAATTACAATACCTTCAGGTTTATTTTCTAGAGCAAGATTATTGACAGCAAGGAATTGATCTTTTACTTCTTCAATATCAATTCCAGCTGCTTGATAGCTTTCTATAAAAACATCTCCTACAATAGCGCCCCAGGTACAATCATCTAATTGAAGATTACGGCATCCAGCATCAAAGAATTGTCTAATGATATCTTGATATGCTTTAGCAATATCTTGAATAAGTTCTTCATTAGTTGGATAAAATTTTCTTGTTGTTTCTAAATTTTCTGGAAAAACCATCTGCAACAATGTTTGTGCTGGAGCTGGGATAGTATATTTTGCAACTGTATTTTCATCTTCAAATTGTTTTAAAAATTTATAATATTCTACAAAAGGGTGCTTCTTAGCTCGAATTTTACCTACTAAATAGGTATCTTCAACGAAAGCTGGTTCTCCGTTAAATGGTAGCCCATTTCCATTATCTTTATGTTCTACACCCTCTAATCCCCACATAAAATCAAGATGCCAAAAAGTTCTTCTAAATTCACCATCTGTGATAATAGGGAATCCAAGTTCTTTTTGTTTATTGACTAGCTTTCTAATCTCTTCATTAACTATCTCATCAAACTTTTCCTGAGTAATTTTACCATTTTGGTAATCTAGCTTTGCGTCTTTAAGTGCTTGTGGTCTTAGGAAACTTCCTACAAAATCATATCTGGATGGCGTACTAATCATTTTTATGTCCTCCATTTTCTTTAATTGTTTTGTTGTGAGTTGTATTCTAGCAGATTAAAGAAGGATAGGAAAATATATATAAACTTTGTTTAACCATAGTTTCAATTTATGGACAAGTGATGTTCTAAGGCTTTTACGTAATCAGAGGTATATATGCTTAAGATAATATCTTTCTTTTTTATGATGTCAATTCCCATTGTTTGATTAATTTAGAAAGGCTTTGCAATGATATCATGACCATTCAATTTATGATGATCTATTATTTCACTACGGACAGTAAAGCTATTGAGACCGATGATGAGGCTAAATAAGATCGCTCTATCTCTCACTTGAATGATATTTAGTAAAATAATAATGATATACAGATGTTTTTGCTTTTGGTAGAATGAATAGAAGAGATAGCTTTGAAAGGGAGGATAATCATGGCTCGATTTGAAAGTTTAATAAGTGTTGAAGATCTTAGTGTGGATGATGTTTTAGCCATTTTTGATTTGGCAAGAGAAATGAAAGAGCAATTGGAAAGCAGTAGCAAGATGTCATCACGCTTAAAAGGAAAATCTATAGTTAATTTATTTTACGAAAATAGTACAAGAACAAGGTCCTCATTTGAATTGGCAGGAAAGTATCTTGGTGCAGAAGTGATGAACATCACTTCTGATGGCAGTAGCGTTGCTAAAGGGGAGTCACTTATTGATACAGTGCGTACTTTAGATAGGTTAAAACCCGATATTATTGTCATGAGACATCCAAGTAGTGGTGCTCACGAACTGATAAAAGACAAAATTGAAGCCCATCTATTAAATGCAGGAGATGGTACTCATGAACATCCGACTCAAGCACTTTTGGATGCTTTTACAATTAGCCATTATAAAAACTTTTCGGGCTTGAAAGTGCTTATTGTTGGTGACGTTTTGCATAGTAGAGTTGCACGCAGTAATATTTTATTGCTTAATAAACTGGGTGCAGAAGTGATTATATCCGGACCAGCAAGTCTTGTTCCAGAAGGATTGAGTAGCTTAGGTTGTACAGTGAATTACAATTTTGATGAAGCTATTGTTGATGTGGATGTTATTATGATGCTTCGTATTCAATTAGAACGTCAAAAAATGGGTCTTTTTCCGAGTTTTGAAGAATATACACGTTATTATTGTTTGACTGAAGAAAGAATTCTGCAAGCAAAAGTAGATACCATTATTCTTCATCCAGGACCAATTAATCGTGGACTTGAAATTTCACCTAGAGTTGCTGATTCTTCTAAGGCACTAATTGAAGAACAAGTGACAAATGGTTTAGCAATAAGGATGGCATTACTAACAATGTTAAGTGAGGAGGTAGAATAATGTTACTTAAAAATGGTCACTTAGTTGATCCGATTCAAGCGATTGACGGGATTGTTGATATTCGATCTGAAAATGGCATTATTACAGAAATTGGACCTGATTTACCTCTTTTAGAAGGTGAAGTAAGTTACGACTTTGAAGGAAAATATGTTTTACCTGGTTTGATTGATACACATACACATCTTAGGGATCCTGGACAAGCTTATGCAGAAACCTTTGAGACAGGAACACAAGCAGCTATTCATGGAGGGTATACAACTTTAGTTTCAATGCCTAATACTCAACCATCTGTAGATGCAGTGGGTGTTGTAAGATATTTGTGTGATAAATCTCTTAATTCACCTTATGCGGACGTGTTACCTTCTGCAGGTATTACTAAAGGACTAAAAGGTGAAGAATTAACAGAACTTGGAAAACTCTATGAAGCAGGAGCAATCGCCTTTACAGATGATGGTTATACAATAAATGACCCTAGTGTATTAGTGAAAGCTATGCGTTATGCCAGACCTTTTGATCCACTTTTTATGAGTCATTGTGAAGATCCTTCTTTAAAAGGTAAAGGTGTTATGAATGCGGGCAACCTAGCATTAAAAATGGGACTTGCAGGTATTAGCAGAGAATCAGAAGATATTATTATCATGCGTGATATTATGTTGGCAAATATGTGTAAGGCACGCATTCATATTTGTCATTTAAGCACAGAGACTGGTTTAGAATTTATTAAAAATGCAAAAGAAAAAGGACAAAGAGTAAGTTGCGAGGTTACACCACATCATTTATTTTTAACTGAAGATGCAGTAAAAGGTTATAACACATTTGCTAAGGTAGCTCCGCCTCTTCGCACTAAGAAAGATAATGAAGCATTGATACAAGGCTTAAAAACGGGCTTAATTGATTGTGTGGGAACAGATCATGCCCCACATGCGTTAGAAAATAAAAATGTAGAGTTTGAAAGAGCAGCTAATGGCATCTCTAACATTGAAGTGACCTTACCACTCTTATGGACAAAATTATATTTGACTGGTCAATTTACTTTGAGCGAATTAGTCCAAGTAACAAGTGTTAATCCAGCAAAATTGCTAGGTCTAGATAAAAAAGGTAGTTTGAAGATAGGTGCAATTGCGGATTTAGTGGTTGTTGATCCTAAAATAGAAAAGACAGTTGATACTAATGAGTTTTATAGTAAAGGTAAAAATTGTCCCTTCATTGGAGAAAAATTATTTGGTTGGCCATGGATGGTATTTAAAAATGGCAAATTGGTTTTGAGTGAAGGTAGAATCGTATAAGGGGATAAGGATGAGATTTAAAGAGGCAGTGATATTAGAAAATGAGCGACTAGGTGAATATGAAGGTAGAATTTGGATTCATGATAAAGACCTTGCTAGAGAAGCAAAGCCTGGACAATTTGCTATGTTGAGTGTTGTAGGGTTTTCAAACCCATTTTTACCTAGAGCAATCAGTATCAATCGTGTGGTCGGGGAAAAAGTTGCATTTGCTTATCAAGAAGTTGGGGAAGGCACAAGATTATTAGGGAAACTAGTGGAAGGCAATACTCTAAAAATCCTTGGTCCTTTAGGTAATGGCTTTGATTTGTCTCCAAGAGATAGTCATCTTATGCTGATTGGCGGAGGGATTGGAAGAGCACCTATAGAATGGTTAACTGAAGTATTATATTCTAAGGGTAATAAGATAACCTTAGTTTTGGGTGCTAAAACTAAAGAAGGTTTAGGCGGATTACTGGATACACGTCATTTGGATGGTGTTACGCTTCATTTACTGACAGAGGATGGATCAATTGGTCAAAAAGGATTAGTGACTGATTTAGTGGCTCATGCTGATCAAGTAGATTGTTTTTATGCTTGTGGACCAACACCTATGATGGAAGCAATTAAGGATATTGCTCAAAAAAAGAATATACCTCTTCAAATTTCTCTTGAAGGCAAAATGGCTTGTGGTGTAGGTGTATGTTTAGGTTGTACTTGTAATAGCAAAACAACAGACCACTACCATAAGGTATGCAAAGATGGACCTGTATTTTGGGCAGAGGAGGTGGATTTATCATGGTAGACTTAACAACGCAGTTTTGTGAACAAACTTTTCAAAATCCAGTGTCAACAGCCTCTGGCACTTATGGTTTTGGGATGGAATATGGGGAATTTTTGCCTGTAGAACGTTTGGGATCAATTACCACTAAAGGACTGACTTTACATCAGAGAAAAGGTAATCAGGGTGTTAGGATTACTGAGACACCATCTGGCATGTTAAATGCTATAGGTTTGGAAAATCCTGGGGTAAACTATTTTGTGGAGGAAGTTTTGCCCAAAATGAAAGAGCGATTAGGAAAAGCAAAGATTATAGCTAATATCAGTGGAGATACTCTGGAAGATTATGAAAAAATTGCAGGTATACTCTCTGATACAGGTGATATTTCAGCTTTAGAAGTTAATATTTCTTGTCCTAATGTTAAAGCTGGCGGAATGGCATTTGGTGTTACTTGTCAGGGTGCAAGTGAGGTTTGTCGTATTGTGAAACAAGCATCCAAGATACCGGTAATCATGAAACTTTCACCTAATGTTACAGATATTGTAGAAATAGCAGAAAGTGTTGAGCAGGCAGGTGCAGATGGATTGTCATTAATTAATACTTTATTAGGGATGGCAATAGATATTTATAAGCAGCAGCCTACCATTGGAAATATTACTGCTGGATTATCAGGACGTGCCATTCGTCCTATAGGTATTAGGATGGTTTATCAAGTTTCTCAGCATGTTAGTATACCAATTCTTGGCATGGGTGGTATTAGTACATGGGAAGATGCTATAGAATATATATTAGCAGGTGCGACAATGGTTTCTATTGGAGCAGGATGTTTTAAAAATCCTCAAGCGCCTTTTGAAATATTGGAGGGTATCACGTCATATTGTGAAAAGATGGGATTTAATTCTCCTAGTGAAATGGTGGGACTATCATGGAAATAAATAAAGAAATAAGTGATAAAGTGATTATTGCACTTGATTTTCCAACAAGTGCGATGGCCCTGGATTTAGTTGATGAGTTAGGAGATTTAGGAAGCTTTTATAAGGTTGGTTTGGAACTATTTTTAAATAGTGGTGGCCAAATTATTGAAGCATTAAAACATAAGAACAAGAAAATTTTTTTAGATTTGAAGTTTCATGATATACCTAACACGGTTAGTGCAGCAGTAAGATGGGCGAGTCAATTGGATGTAGATATTGTTAATGTTCATGCTTTAGGTGGGCTGAAAATGATGGAAGAGGCCAAGAGAAGCTTTAATTCTAATTCACAGCAAAAATTAATTGCTGTGACGATATTGACTAGTATGTCAGATAATGATTTGCAAGAGATTGGTTTTAATGAAGCACCATTTCAGATGGTGAAACATCTAGCAAATTTAGCACATCAAGCTAATCTAGATGGTGTGGTTTGCTCAGCACACGAAGCTAGTACCATTAAGAAATCTTTTGGAGATGATTTTGTGACAGTTTGCCCAGGAATTAGACCTTTATGGGCTGTGGCAGGTGACCAAAATCGCATTATGACACCTAAAGAGGCTATAAAGTCAGGTGTTGATCATATGGTAATAGGACGTCCTATTACAGGAAGTAAGGTTCCTAAAGAAGCTTTAAAGACAATATTTACTGAGATTAGAGAGGGATTAGATAATGACTGAATTAGAGTTAATGGAAATATTGAAGAATACTGGTGCTTATCAAGAAGGACATTTCAAGCTAAGCTCAGGTTTGCATAGTCCAAATTATGTACAGTGTTCACAATTACTTAAATATCCGAATTTATCCGAGAAGGTATGCAAAGAAATAGGGAAGCTTTATGAAGATGAAGCCATTGATTTGGTAGTAGGACCAGCTATAGGAGGCATTTTAGTTGCCTATGAAGTTGCTAGGGCATTAGGAAAACCAGCCATTTTTGCAGAACGAGAAAATGGTGTCATGACACTTAGAAGAGGATTTTATGTTGAAAAGGGCACACGTTGTTTAGTGACAGAAGATGTCTTAACGACTGGGGGTTCAGCTCAAGAAGTGGTGGACTTACTTGAACAAAATGGTGCTATTGTAGTTGGCGCAACATCAATTATTGATCGAACAAAAGGTAATACCATAAAATTAAAAGTACCTTACCGATCTTTACTAGCATTAGATATTCCAACATTTACAGACGAAGATTGTCCTGAATGGTTAAAGGAAAGGCCTATTCAAAAACCAGGAAGTCGCCCAGGTTTAGTATAAAAGGAGAAAAAATGGCTATCAAAGGTGATTTAACAGGTCTAGCAAGACATTTTATAGAAGAATTGACTGATTTCTCAACTCGAAGATGGCCAAAAGATGTTCTTATTACTGAAGAAATTGCACTATACTTGCAGGATTTAACACGAAAGATTAATAGAGAAATTGTTATTTACGTTAATAGAACAGGTTTTGTTGAGGCAATTGCGATAGGTAATCGTGATTCTGCTCCGGTGGATATCATCAAACAAAGACGAGGCGAAAAAAGCTATTCTGGTATAAAAATGATTCACACGCATCCTTATGCTAGCGCAAAGTTTTCAGATGCGGATATATCTACATTAGAAAAATTGTATTTTGATGTAATGGTTGTCATTGGTGATGAATCACATAATTATTTGAGTGTTGCTTTTTTAGAACCTAATGCAGATACATTTGAAACACATATTATGGAAAATCTTTCACCAGAAATTGTAGAAGAAATCTCTTTCTATGATATACTAATGGACTTTGAGAAGAGTGTTATAAGAAGAAAAAATATTGAAACTAATTCTCCCTGTGAACGCACTATTTTAGTCTTTCAGCCTAGTAAGGATGAAGTAGAAAATTTGGCATTGGAACAAGAACTTCATGAATTAGCAAAAACAGGTGGACTTGATGTTGTAGGCGTATTGAGTCAAAAACAAAGAGGTAAAGAGTTTTATTTTGGGGAAGGTAAAAGAAAAGAACTTTCTCTTATGGTGCAGAACCTATCAGCAGATTGTGTGGTTTTTGATGAAAGGTTAAGTCCATCGGAAGTGGCTAAATTGAGCTTTCAAATTGGTACGAAGGTAATTGATAAGACAGTTTTAATTCTTGATATTTTTGCACAAAGAGCAAAAAGTAGAGAGGGTAAACTACAAGTGGAATTAGCACAATTAGAATATCAATTACCTCGTTTATCAGGTCAAGGAATAGCACTATCTAGACAAGGTGGTGGAATAGGAACAAGAGGTCCTGGCGAGACTCAATTGGAAACAGATAAAAGACATATTTACAGAAGAATCAATTTTTTGAAAAAATCTTTAAAAGATATTGAAAAAATGCGAGAAGTGCAAAGTCAAAATAGGAAAAAGAAAGATGTATTTTTATTTTCACTTGTAGGCTATACTAATGCAGGAAAAAGCTCACTTCTTAATTTATTGACTAATGAAAATATCTATGTTGCTGATCATTTATTTGCGACTTTGGATTCAACAACAAGACGGTTACCTTTTTTTCAAAAAAGAGAAGTTTTATTGAGTGATACAGTTGGTTTTATTCGCAACTTACCACCAGAGTTAGTAGATGCATTTAAGAGTACTCTTATGGAGTTGGAACAAGCGGATGTTATCTTACATTTGGTAGATTTAGCTCAAGAAGGATATGAAAAACGAATAGAAGTTGTTGATCAGATGATAAAAACTTTAGGTCTAGCTGAAAAAAAGCAAGTGTATATTCTTAATAAAGTTGACTTATTAGATGAAATTCCGCCATTACCAAGCAATCTTTTAGGAGAAGATTGTTGTTATATTTCTGTTGCTAGCAATATAGGAATTGAGGAATTAAAGAGAAAATTAGAAGGATATCTAGAGAATACTAAAAAATATGATTTATGTGTACCTTATCAAATGAATCCTCAAAAAATAATATCTGAATTGTACTCGTATGGTAAAGTAAAGAATATAATTTATGAGGACTATGGTGCGAATTTACAATTTGAAAGTAAACAAGATATCCCAAAACAATATTTAAAGTTTATAGATGAATAGGAAAAGATGAGATTATGATA
>CALIQN010000102.1 GCA_938044045.1 uncultured Peptococcaceae bacterium | reverse complement strand
AAAAAATACACTGTTTTTAGCTTTAGCTTTAATATCATCAACTTCACCTGTAAGAATCCCTTTAAAGCCAAGGAAAAGGATACGTAAGCCTACTCCTGATTCAATAACAATTAATAGCATATTAATTAAACTATTTAATTCATTTACTGATTGCATAAACTCCTCCATAAGAAAAGTAGGGCTAATTTACTAAACTAGCCCTATTACCTTTTAGTTAATAAACGTTTTAGAGAAGACATCGCATGAATTTTACTGCTCAGACCTCCACCACCGGTTCCTGCACCAGTCAGCATAAACTCTCTTAAGAAGTTTGGTGCTTTAAGTGCTGAAATCAATACTGCAATAGAGATAATAGGGTCACCTCCAAGTGCTAGGGAGATGCTTAATTGGACTAGTGTAATTTGCACGACTACCCCAACAGCAATCTGGAAGAATTTTTTTGAGTAAACAGTAAAAATTCCACCATCACTATCCATTAATCCTACACACGCTAAAGGAAATCCTATGCGTAGGATTAACATTTCTACACCTGTTTTCACCATCTGTAGCCTAAATATGAAGTAACATATTAGCCACACAATTGCAACTACAGCTACCCACAGAGAATCAATTGCTCCAAAAACGTTTGAATCGGCTTGGATTTTCACACCCAAGTCATTAATTAGTTTCATGGTTATATTTATCAACGCATCATATAATATTGGAAAAGTTGCTGCTAAAATAATCGCTTTAGCAAAACTTAATACTAGTCCTTCCACCGATGCTGTATCATCCCCATCTATTCCAACAATATAAATCATAAAACCACGATATAAAAACTTTAAAATGATCAGTGAAACACCAAACTGAAAAAAGAGATCAATCATATTATTAATAGAAATCCCTGTAATATCACCAATTCTCTCCTCAATTAAAAATACTAGCTGTGCTAGATTTTGGAAGTGTCCCTTTGAGCTTTCAAATAATTGCTCTGAAACACTTGTATACAAATTACTCATCATTTGAGTGAACAAATAGGAAAATAAATCCATAGTAATCCCTACTTTTTATTTTTTATTTAAAGTAAGACAAAATTGTTTTAACAATTGTCATAGCCAACATACCAACCACAGCAAAAACAAATGCAGTTTTTATACGATTGCTCCAAATTTTCTTTTCCTGTTCATCACCCATTTTTACTCTAAATGCTGAATATCCAACCACTAGCCCTGCGGCAGCAGGAATGATAACCATAAGTGCTGCATAAGAATCATTCATTAAATTTAATGAACCTGTCTTCAATTTTTCAATTGCTTCCCCTGCTGCCCAAGCAGTGTCTGACATCATTAAAAATACTAGTGTTATCACTAAAAAAATATATTGTTTTAAATGTTTAAGTCTCTTCATTGTTTACTCTCCAATCTTAATTTGTGTAATTATCTGCTATATTCCAAATTTCAATGTCTTTCATAAAGTACATTGGCCGATCATTAAATCGTTTTTGTCTTAAATTAATATTATGTTCCTCATCACCCATTCCAAAAAAATCATTGAAGACCGTTTTAGAAATATCTGGACAATGGGTAATCATTGGGTCATGACTAGAAATAACAAGGGTATCTGGTCGTCTTAATTTTTTAATATCATCTACTGTCATTAATCTTCGTCCTACCAAGTTAAGGTTGAAGTTGCTACTACTTTTTCTATTCTGAATCGAACCTCCAGTTGTATAGCTCCTTGTTGTGTAGTTATCTAGTAACTTACTGATTTCTTCAAGTGTTGCTAAATCAGTAGAACGTAAATAGATAAGATATTCACAATTACCTAAGATGATTTTCGCACTTTCTTTTCCATACTTCTCTTCAAGTTGCATAAAACCTTGTAAGAACATATTTAATCTAATTCCTCGTCCTGCTCCTGCGGTCATCTTAGCATTAAAGCTTGGGATTTTACTAAAATTCCCAAATTCATCTAAGATAAAATTAACTCTATTAGGTAGAACTCCACCCATTCTATCCGCTACACTGACTAATTCAGTGTAAATTTGATCAACAATAGTACTAACAATAGGATAATAGGTTTCTTTCTCATCAGGTAAGATAAAGTAAAGTACTGTTGGTTTTAAACCAAAATCCTTGGCTTTAAAGTCGGAATCACAAGTAATATTATAAACGCCAACACTTGTATAGAGTTGTAATGTTGTTAAGGCTGAAGCATAAAAGCTTGCACGCATTCGCTCTGGAGATAAAAAGGAAATATCTGCTAATCCTATAGCAGGATGATTGGGTTGTTTTTTCATTAAATCATCAATATACAAAGCTAATGGTATATATTCTCTACCATCATCTGTTGCTGTAATACGGCACATTCTAGCAATAAAATGATAAACATTCGTCATATTTTGATATTTTCTACTATCAGGCCGGCGATTATCATAAACAACAGACATAATTGCTGTTGCTAAAATACTCATTTCCCCATTTGACCAAATTTTTTCGCCATGAGCGTCTTTAGGGACAAACATGTTACATAAGTCCCAAACTTTATCGATAGCTCTTGGCATATCCATCTCATCCATTGCTTCAATAACAGATTGTAAAAGATTATATCTTTGACTGTAACGTTGATTCTTAAAATCTAAAACCCAAACATCATAACCTAAACTTCTTAAAAATGGTGAAGTATACTCATATAGCTCACCCTTAGGGTCAGAGATTATCATACTCTCTAAAGCTAGACCTAAAATACCAATAGAAGGAAGAACAAAACACCTTGTCTTCCCTGATCGAGTTGATCCGACAGTTAAAGTATGATGATTTCCAGTAACTGCCCTAAATCCTACATCGTTCTTTTTTAAAACATAATCTAAAAGCATTCCTCCTTTCTTAATATATTTCATCATCAATTTCCTCTTTGTTTACTTGATCTAAAATATCCTTTACAGTGTCTTGTTTTAAGATCTGTAAAGGATATTCTTTTTCTTTTTCTTCTTCTTTCATAAACCATGCTTTACCATATTGTCCCTGTCCATGGGGTTCTGGAATAGAAATATTATGAGCAATTTCAATCTCTTTTGTTGAATAATCAAAACGATCAAAAACAAAAATATAAACTGCACTAGCACCACCTAGTATCATTAAAAATGTTAGTTTAATATGCTCTGTAGAAAATATCTCCCTAAAAGCCTGTTGCCAAGTACAAGTCTCTATCCCTATTTCCATTAAAGACTTCGTCATAACAGTCGCTAATATCAAACTTGGCAAAAGTCCTATAAGAAAACTCCAGAGAATTTTTAACAGAAATTTTTTCATATTTAATGCTCCATATCATAGTTTTTAGATTTCTCTCTGACATTTTCTTCCTTGACTAAAAATTCATTCCAGTCTTTTACCCCTTCTGGTAAATTCACTGAAAAAACATTATAACCAAGTGTCTTGTAATGCTTGGTATAATTATTTTTAGCCTTTATACCGTCTCGGTCATTGTCTAAGCAAAAAACTATATTAGAAATATCTTTTTCACGCTCTAAATAGCCATCTAGTCCTTTTGTCGCCAATCCATCGAGACTAATGTAATGAGACTGTAGATTTTCAACAGCAAACTTTTTTCCATCTTTTAGTAATTTAAAAGATTGGAAGCTCATTAGGTCAATTGGTGATTCAAAAACATACACTGTGTTCGATAACCCTTTTTTAGCGAAAGGATAGTTTTTATCGCTTCCTTCCACACAGCCCCTTATTTTAAAGTTTTGATTTGAGCTAGTGAAACGCCAGGAAGCACTCCTCTCCTTACCTGTTTCATCTTTTCCAACAAACACAATAGAGTGTTTGTTGTTTTCATAAATATCTCTTTGATGAACATAATAAGAAACAACATCCTTATGTATCTTCCTCGTCTGAAGAAGATAGGCATAAAGGTTTTTGTATTTTCCTGGAATTTTTGGTGGCAAAAAAAATATTTTTACTTGCCTAGGTTCTCTAGATTGTACTTCAGGCTTTAAGTGCGACTGAATTACCTTTTTTCTCTCTCCGGTTTTAGGATCTCCCAGTAAAATATTTAGTGCTTCAATGTGGCTCAAGCCATGAACATAATTTAAGAATTGTAAAACCCCACCCCCTTTATTTTCACTAAACCAATAAAAATTATTCTTTACAGAATTAATTACTAAGCCACCATAGCCTTTAACTTTATATTCATGGTTAGAAAGTTTTTCAAATTCATCACCAAACTGTCTAGCAACATCAATAATTGACAGCTTTTCTGCTTCGTGTTTTCTTCGTTGGTAGTAACTATATGCTTCCATGATCTATCACCTCCTTTAGTGAAATAAAAAAAGCCCCCTTAATAAATTTATTAAGGGGGCTTTAGAGTGATACATCTTACTGATTAGATGCTTTTAATCGCTCTAAATGTATTTCTGCTTGATATTCCAAAGCAATCAATGCTTTTGCTTGATTATTATTTGTCTCAAAGACAATAACAGCAGGAATACCTGTCTCATTTTCAATTTTTGTACCATCTGATTTTTTTACATCAACTACTACCATGTTTGAAAGCTCTGAAGGTGAAACAATATCACCACTTTCTTTTAAAGAACCATAAATTTTAACCCTATCTCCAGCTTTAATGTTACCACCAGCACCACTAGATAAGGTTTTTACAGTGATGGCAGTAACATTACTTACATAACGCTGTTGAGTACTTTTATCGCTTATTTTTCGGGCAGTAATAACATCTTTTTTGTAAATATCACCTAAAGCAAATTGTCCTGTCACCTCATCAAGAGAGACAATTTGTTCAGCATCATAATAACCAACTGGAAAACTGACTTCTTTAATGTTTTCTCCAGTGATTTTTTCGCCTTCTTTTATATCTTTTCCTTTTAACCTATCTATCCTATATACCTCATCAGATAAATCTCTATACTCTCTATCTACCACACTAACTCTCCTTTAAATATATTATTTCTATTTTTCTTTTTTCTTTTTTTGCTTCCTTGAATCTTGCTTCCCTGAATTTCACTTCTCCTCTATAAAATCCAAAACGCACTTCATCTCCCAACTTATTTTCACT
>CALIQN010000101.1 GCA_938044045.1 uncultured Peptococcaceae bacterium | reverse complement strand
ATACAAAAAGCATTTTATGATTTTTTTGAAGTTTCTTTAATGTTTTGGTTGTCTCGCTATCAAAAGCATCTGTGGAAAATGAAAGTTTTTTCATAAAATCTAAGTTACTGGCTTCACCTTTCCAATACGCAAACCCCATATAACCTACTAATAAACTTCCTGTAAAAACAAACAATAGCAACAATGTTATGCCTATTTTTTTTATCATATTAGGCGCCTCCAACCATTCATTCAGCCTTTCAAGCTAAAGCTCTAGCAGTCTGCTAGAGCTTTAGCTTACTCACCTTTAGCTTCGCGAAGTTTTTCTGCCATTTCTTTACCAAGTTGATTTAATGCCTCTAAATCTTCTTGTTTTGGTGCACCATTCACTTCAATTTGAGTAGGGCAGACGTCAAATCCAGAACCTTCAGCAAATTCCTTGAGTTCTTTTAAAGCACCACCACTCCATGAATAAGAGCCAAAAATACCAAGTATATGATTTTTCATCTTTTGCATCTTTAACTCATGTACTAAAAAGCTCATTAGAGGGTAAAGATGAACATTATAGGTACAAGAGCCTAATACAATCCCTCTATATTTCCATGTATCTGCCAATAAATATGAAAATGAAGTTTTAGAAATATCTCTGATACGGATATTCTTAACACCCTCACTAGCCAAAGAACGTGCAACTTGCTCTGCCATTCTTTCAGTATTACCATACATTGAAGCGTAGATGATAACAACACCATCAATTGTTTCTTGGCGGCTAAGACTATCGTAAAGGCTAATAATTTTTCCCGGATTTTCACGCCAAATAGGACCATGTACTGGACAAATCATATCAATTGCAAGGCCACCCAATTTTTTTAGTGCTGCTTGTACTTGATTGGAATATTTACCAACAATATTAGTGTAGTAACGTACTGTCTCATCATAATAGTAGTCATCAAAATTGATTTGATCATCAAAAATCGAACCATCTAAAGTTCCAAAACCACCAAAAGCATCTTGAGAGAATAATACCTTGGTTTCTTCTTCATAACAAACCATTGATTCTGGCCAATGCACCATTGGTGTCATATAAAAGGTGAGTTTTCTATTACCTAATTCTAAAGTTTCCCCTTCTTTAACTTCTATCGTGTTTTTTACAATACCATAGTAGTTTTCCAAAAAACTTAAAGTTTTTTTATTACCGATAATTTGAACATCAGGAAAAACATCAAGTACCATCTTCATCCCACTAGAATGATCTGGCTCCATATGGTTAACAACTAAATAATCTACTTTGCCATCTTCCCCAAGTACTTCACGAAGCTTATCCATGAAATCATCAGCACAATTAAAACGAACTGTGTCCAATAAAATATTTTTGGTACCCGTCATTAAATAAGAATTATAAGCTACCCCATTAGGTAGTGGCCACATGCCTTCAAATAAATGTGTTGCACGATCATTCACTCCAATATAATGCAGATGATCATTTATTTGTACTGTTAAAACATTACTCATTGCTTTCCTCCTAAAAATCATAAAATATTATAATATATAATTATTACTAAATCTCATTGTAACAAAAATTACCTGCATTGTCATCACACCCATTATAAAAAACACTGATATTACTATTTTATTATATATCAGTAAAATTTTTATTGTTCAAGTAAGTACGCCACCAGCTCATCTGGATGACTCACTAAGGTGTCCGGCCTTAAGGTTTTCAAAAAATCATCATCTCGAAATCCCCAAGATACCGCTACAACCTTAACATTCGCATTTTTTGCTGTTTCTATATCAACTTCTGAATCACCTACGTAAATCGTCTCTTCTTTTTTTATCCCCATTTCTTCAATAATTGATAAGAGTGCGCTTTTATCAGGCTTCTTAGGTATACCCTCTCTTTGTCCATAAACAAAAGCAAACGGATAAGAAAAATATTTTTGGCAAATAGGCACGAGATGATAATGAGGTTTATTGGATAAAATCGCCATATCGTAGCCAGATAAAGCTAAAGTTTCAAGCATATCTTCAATTCCAGGATAAAGCTTCGTTGTCTTATCCTTATTTGCTTGGTAAATCTCCATAAAACTATCCAATACCTTTTGATGTATCTTCTCGTCTTCTGCTAAATCTTGAGGTAAAGCTCGCCTAATCAATATATTAACACCATTACCAACAAAAGCTCTAATTTCCTCAGTGCTTCGAGGTGGTAATTGATGTGTTTTTAAAGCCAGATTGACACTATCTGCTAAATCCTGAAGCGTATCCAATAAAGTTCCATCTAAATCAAAAATTACAGCCTTTATCATAATTTTCCTCCTAAAAAAGCCGTCTAAGTTTCCTTAGACGGCAAGATGACTACCAAGTACAACACGATCAAGCCCTTGATGGTCTTTTAAAACAACAATATTCATAAACCCATGCTCTTCAAATAAGCCGCTCACAAGATGCCCTTGATTATAAGCAATTTCTAAAGCTAAAATGCCAGTATTTTTAAGATAATTTTTCGCCTGAGCAATAATCTTCCTATAATAATCTAAACCATCTTCTCCACCATAAAGCGCCAAGTGTGGTTCTTTTTTTACTCTATTATCTAGCAAATTCATGCCTTCATCATCAATATAGGGTGGATTAGAAACAATGAGATCAAAAACCTCATCTTCCCAAACACAAAATAAGTCACCCTCTCTAAAATCTATAGTAACTTGATGAATACTAGCATTTTCCTTAGCGACATCTAGTGCTTTAGAAGAAATATCACTAGCACCGACAGAAGCACCTTCTTTTGCCAAACTGATGGCAAGTATGCCAGAGCCAGTACATAAGTCCAAAACTTTCTTTCTACCATTTTTAACACAATGAAGTGCAAAGTGATACAGCACTTCTGTATCAAAACGTGGTATCAAGACATCTTCATTGACCTTAAAGCATCTACCATCAAAATAAGCATAACCCAAGATATATTGTAACGGCTTATCATTTTTTAGTGCCTCAATACCTGACTTAAAATGCACCTCACATACTTCACTTGCCTCATCTTCTAAATGCGCCAGCAAATTTGCTCGTGGTAATTCACTATAATGCACGAGTAAGGTCTCTACATCATATTTTCGCTCTTCTTCATCAAATTGGTCTTTACCCCAACGAAGCAAGTCTCCATAAGTCATTATTCGACCTCTTCAGCAGCTTCTTTTAAAAGACGTGCTTGCTCTGTACTTACAAGAGCATCAATGATTTCATCCAAATCACCCATTAAAATAGATTCTAAACGGTGGGAAGTCAAATTGATACGATGATCGGTGACACGTCCTTGAGGGAAATTATAGGTTCTAATTCGCTCACTACGATCCCCTGAGCCAATCATCGAACGACGCTTTTCAGCTTCTTCCCCATGTTGCTCAGCCTGCATTTTTTCTAACAAACGAGACTTTAAGACTTTAATCGCCTTTTCTTTATTCATTTGTTGGGACTTCTCATCTTGGCAACTGACCACTAAGCCAGTTGGCAAGTGGGTAACACGAGCTGCTGATTTTGTCGTATTAACAGATTGTCCTCCTGGTCCACTAGAACAAAAAACATCGATACGTAAGTCATTAGGGTTAATTTCCACTTCAACATCTTCTGCTTCTGGTAAGACCGCTACAGTTGCTGCAGAAGTATGAATCCGTCCAGAAGACTCGGTTTTAGGCACACGTTGTACACGGTGTCCACCACCTTCAAATTTTAGCTTACTATAAGCACCCTTACCTACAATCATAAAAGTGACTTCTTTGTAGCCACCATCATCAGTTTCATTGGAGTTCATGACATCTACACCCCAACCCTTTGTTTCAGCGTAGCGTGTATACATTCTAAAAAGATCCGCTGCAAAAAGTGCCGCTTCATCTCCCCCAGTCCCGGCACGCACTTCCATGATGACATTTCTCTCATCATTAGGGTCCTTTGGTAAAAGTAGAATATTAATCTCCTCTTCTAGACTTTCCTTACGTTCGCTCAGTCCCTTGATTTCTGCCTTAATCATATCAAGCATATCACCATCAGTTTCAATGCCAAGCATCTCTTTAGAAGCTTCCAACTCTTCTACGACCTTGCTGTACTCCCTCCATGCCAAAACAACTGGTT
>CALIQN010000100.1 GCA_938044045.1 uncultured Peptococcaceae bacterium | reverse complement strand
GATACTGGTATCGAAACCACAGGCCCTGCTTATGTCTATGAAGATGAAGATCATATCAAAGTTGATGATGTGACCATGGCTATCGGCGATGTAGCAGAAGCTGGTGTGACCCTAACTTCTACAGGTGGTACGACTGTTAATGTTCCAGCAAAACATCTTTCATTTAAGGTAGCAGATACCGCTAAGGCAAACTTCAAGGCAGGTACTATGGAAACTGCCGGTGCTGATGGCTTCAGCCTCACCAAGCGTGACGCAGCAGGTGTTTCTAATGCAGAAAAAGTTGCCCTAAAGGGTGTTGCAATTGGTACCACCAAGCTTATCGCTAAACTTGGCAATGCAACTGCCGAAGGTAAGGTTATCGTACAACCTGGTAGTGCAGGTATCTATGTCACCCCTGATGAAATCGAACTCTTCAAGGGCGATAGCGTAGGTAAAGAAATTAAAGCCATTGATAGAGCAACAGGTAACCCAATTCCTGTAAGTGCTTTGGAGATCTCTTTTGTGGATTTAACAGCACCAGGCACACCAGCTGTTACTACTGCTAATGGCGCTGTAATAAACAATAATAAGCTTTACATCAATAGAGTAGATACACCAGCACATCCTGCACCTAGAAACGTGAAAGCTATTGTGAAGTATCAAGGTAATATTGTTGGTGAAGTAATGATTACCAATACTGATCTTAACAGCAACCAAAATACGACCTATGAACTTCAAGTACCAGACTACGCAATGTATGTCGGTCAACCAGCTGCAAATGACCCAATCCTTCACTTAAGTGATGTTAAGGTCATTGAAAAAACCCCAGGTGCGGCAGATGTCACAAAAACACTCGCTGACTTTGCGACCAATGACAACAAGCATGCTAAAGTCACCATCAGTGGTAACCACAGCATTCTTGCGGGTTCTGCAGACTTCACTAAGGATACAGCAAGCAATCCTAACTTAGTTACCATCACCCCTACAAGAGAAGGGGCAAGTGACTACCTCGTTAGTATCCAAATCAATACAGCAAATGGTGTAAAAACTGTTGAAGGTATTGGTAAGATTGCAATCTTTAAAGATGACCCTGCAACTGCACTGACTGGTGCAAAATTAGTCGTTACTGAACCTAAGACCAATACAGGTGGCGTCACTGTTGACGAAGCGATTGCAGATGGTACAAGTGCTGACCCAACCGTATTGAGAGCAGCAGACAGACAAGATGTTAAGATTCATTACACCTATAGTGATGGTTCTGAACAAATCGTCTCTGGTGCAGACCTACCAGCCTTCTTAATGGATGGTGGTAAGTTAGAATCTAGCGTAACAACAACCCCTGTCTTCACAGTGACTGCTAATGGTACTTTGATGAACAAACTTGGTCAGCAAATGACTCAAGTTGTCGGTAGCGTATTGAATGCGACTGGTACGACTGCTAATGGTGGTACAATTGGTAAAATCACACCAACTGCATCTCAATACTTCAAATATGATGCAAGTAGTAACCCACCACCAACCCCACCAAACCAATCTTTCATCGTTCAACCACAACGCATAGTTGTCTATGTAGGTGAAACTGCGGACATCACCACCAAGGTGAGAACTGGTGGTACCCCTGGTGTCGGTGAAAGCGATGTAACAGCAACCTTCAACGTACTCGACCCTAGCAAGGCTAGTGTTGCAGCTCAAAATGGTAAGGGCGTACTCACAGGTACAACTCCTGGCACCACCACTGTTGAAGTGACCCACAATACCTTTAGAGCAACTGTTGATGTGATTGTAGTTAACCCTTCAACTGCTGAACTTCATGTCAACGAAGGTCCAGCAACGCCAACAACTCAACCTGATCCTAACCAACCAAACTTCACTGGTGGTTTCGTTGTTCCTGGTGAAGTCGTTCAAGTACCGGTTGGTGGCGAAGTACCATACACCATCGACTTAAATGGTGTACCACTAATCGCTGATCCTGTTATCAGCCCTGAAGATCCAACCATCGCTGATGTTGATCCTGCGACTAAGAAGATCAAGGGTAATGCGCCTGGCGTGAAGAAGATTACCTTCAAAGACCCTGATCACCCAACTGTTACCAAGGAAATCACAGTTGTTGTTACTGGTAATGCAGATGGTCCAACCATCGATATTACTGAAGATAGAGTCACCAGACCAAATCTTACTGCTGCAACTGTAGATCTCCACGCAACTGTTAACTTAGGCACTGCGCCACAAGCGACTGTCCTTTGGGTAATGAGCGATGGTACTATTGCTGACCTCAACGGTGCAACTACTCTTGAAGAAGCAGCAAGCAACAACCCTGCTCACCAAGTGACTGCAAACTGGACCAATGGCGCTCTAGTTCAAAATTCAGCTAGAGTGACAGCTATCGTTCTTGAAAGTGGTAAACGTGACACTGCTGAGCTTTATGGCGCACCAGCTGATGTTGATACCTTCAGAATTGTTAGCGGCAACCCTATCAAGCTTGAAAAGAATGTTCCAACTGGCTTTGATAGTCTTGGCAATACACCAAGTAATCCATTAAAGATTAAACTTGTTGATAACAGCGGCAATGAGTATGATACCAATCTCTCTGACTTCGATGTTATCAGTTCAACTGGTCCACTTACCCTAAGTGGTCTAAATAACAGAACCTTAGAAGCAACAGACGAAGGTCCAAAGACCATTAAATTGAAACACAGACAAAGTGGTAAAGAACTCACCCTCGATGTTGTTATCGATGCTGATAATGCAACGAAGATCGAAGTGAAGTTTGAAACCCCACTTGGTCAAATTTCTCCAGTAGCTGGAGCTGTTGTTGAAATTAACCAAGGTACGACTTTGACTGCTGCTCAAGTACCAAGCGTTACCCTTCCAGCTGGTAGTACCAGTACCTTCAGAGGTTGGAAGAATAAAGATACAGGTGCTGTGGTTGACCCAACTGCTCAACCAATCAATGCTGCAACCACCTTTGTGGCCATCATTGATGCACCAAGCACCACCAATGAATTGACCTTTAATGCAGGACCAGGTAATATTGCCGGTCAACCAAGCAAGAAGATTGATTTCCCTAAGGGTGCAAGACTTCAAAAAGCTGATATTCCAGTAGTTACCCCACCAGCAGGTTACAGATTTACTGGTTGGAGTCCAGATCCTGTAGGTACTACCCCAACAGGTAACACCACCTACACGGCACAATTCGCAAGAATTGTTGTTGAAAGTACTGTTAAGTTTGAGGCTGGTATCGGTACCCTTACTGGCAATAGTGAAATCAAAGTAGAACGTGGTACAGCAATCAAAGACATCGAAGTCCCTACTATTACTGCACCAACTAACTACATCTTCAAGGGCTGGAGCCCAGCTAACCCTGTCGGTTATACTGTCAATGACCCAAGTGTGACTTTCACAGCAGTCTTTGAAAAAGTCGGTGGCACCGGTGGCGGTGGCGGCGGTACTTCTGGCGGCGGCGGTGGCGGCGGTGGTGCTATCGTACCACCTACCCCAGTCACTCCAGTAAACCCAACCCCAGCGCCAACGCCAAGTACCCCAGCAAAACAAGGTGGTAGAGTCGATCCTGTCGAACTCAACAAGAACTTCAAGTTCCCTTATATCACTGGTTATCCAGATATTACGGTTCGTGCTAATGCACCTATCACTAGAGCAGAAGCAGCTTCTATCTTCGCTAGAATCCTAGCAAAACAAATGGAACCAGATACCACCTATCCTTCTAAGTTCAGTGATATCAAGTCAGGCAAGTGGTACAGCAACAACGTTGCTTACCTCGAAAGCTTCAGTATCCTTAGCGGGTACAAAGATGGCACCTTTAAGCCGAATAACAAGATCACCAGAGCTGAGTTTGCAACCATGATCAACAACTTTGCAAAACCTGCTGATGTCAGCGGCGTAAAACAATTCAGCGATATTAAAGCGAACCACTGGGCTAAGCCTTACATTGATAATGCTGTTGCCCTCAAGTGGATGAGCGGTTACCCAGATGGCACTTTTGGTCCTGATAAATACATCACCAGAGCAGAAGTCGTCTCTGTTGTTAACAAGCTTATCGAACGTACGCCAAATAAAGCTGATATTGACAGCAAAGGTCAACGTTATAAAGATTTAACTAAGGGATTCTGGGCATACTATGATGTCTTAGAAGCAAGTACTGACAGAACTGTATTCGCTAAGAAGAACTAGTTTAATCAAAAACAGTGATTCACAAATGTGAATCACTGTTTTTTTATTCTAAAAATGCACAAAAAAAGCCCTAGTCACTTTAGTGACTAGGGCTTTTTAAAAGCGAGGGAAAATAGTAGTGTGCTTAGTCTATTTTTTTAATAAAGACAAGATTTTTTGCCTCACTCTGCTCGTGACTGTAACGATAGCCATAAGGACAAAGGGCGATGACATCTTCCTCTGACTCTGCATGACTTAGGGCAAGGAGACGGAGAAGCTCACCTCTAGCAATCTTGGCTTCTGTGCCACGAGAGAGGCGTTTGTCGCCTTGTTTGAGTTTGAAGTCAATGCTCACCAGCTTCAAGTCCTTGTACGATAGGAGGCTGGTGGCGTATTCTTTGGAGGCTAGATTGATGAGGAGGTCTTCACCCTTGAGAGAGGTGTAGAGGGTTTCTTTCCAGTAGGCTT
Source organism: uncultured Peptococcaceae bacterium (assembly GCA_938044045.1). Lineage (GTDB taxonomy): Bacteria > Bacillota > Peptococcia > Peptococcales > Peptococcaceae > CALIQN01. The sequence goes on along the minus strand of CALIQN010000100.1, from coordinate 356 downwards.
TGAGACTTTGCCCCTCAATTTTGAGCGGGTTTTCATAGTCTAGCCGATAAGGGCTAATCCCATCAAAGGCACGGAGCAAACCATAAAGCCCGCTAAAAATGAGAAGATGGTCTTTTAGATAGGCGCTTGCCCATTGATCGAGGGACTGAGGATGGAGATGTTGAAATGCTAGCCCGCTAAAGCTATAAAGGGCAGGACTAGTGCCTAGCAGGCTGAAGTTTTTTAGTATGGGGGCAATGTCTTGTGCTTTTTTTTCACTGCACTTATAAAACTGCTCAAGGGAAGTGGTCTTTAAAGTCTCTGTCAAGGCATCTTGGATGGCTTGGGCTTGGGGCAAAAAAAGAGGGGTAGTTTCA
>CALIQN010000099.1 GCA_938044045.1 uncultured Peptococcaceae bacterium | reverse complement strand
GAACGAAGCTTTCTACTAAAGGTCGTTGGCATTGTGGCTAAAGTGGGTGGATTTTTGGGCTTGCTTTTCTTGTTTGCAGATAGAAATGTGGAAATAGCAGGCGTGGTACTAATGCTATTTTTGGCTGGCGTACTCCTTTATTGACTGCTATTTTTATCGCTTGTCTGCTCATAAAATGGAAAGAGAAAAGTCCCTTTCTCGCCAAAGACAAGCTAGAAAATATAAGCGTAAAAGACAAAAGGATGAAGCCATTAAGGAAAGAGATGATATCTAAGGAGGGTGTGAAATCATGTCAAAGCAAAAGTTTAGCTACCTCGCTTTTAGTTTGTATTTAGCAGTTTTAGTTTGGTTGGTAATATTTAAATTGTCTACTTCTTTGAGTGACTTGCCCCAAATGAGACAATTAAATCTTATTCCCTTTGCTGAACCTGTCATTGTCAATGGGAGGGTAGTGATTAGCGAAATTATCGCTAATGCTGTTGTCTTTATACCTCTAGGATGGTATGCTGTCATGCTATGTAGGCAATTTAGGTTTTTACCAAGGCTCTTTTTGGGGATTATTTTAAGCCTGATTTTTGAAACAGTGCAGTATATTTTTGCCATTGGTGGCAGTGACATTACTGATATTTTGATGAATACCCTTGGTACCTTTTTGGGTATCGTGACGTATATGGGTTTGGAAAAAATTTTTCCAAATAAAGCCAAGCCTATGGTAAATGGGTTAGTTTTTTCAGTGTGCTTAGCATTTTTATGCCTTGGCGCTTTGCTTTTCGTTGCCAATCAATAAAACATCTTTAATACATATTGTAAGTCTACGTGAAGAAATGAGGGTGATAAGTAGATGAAGATAGCGTTTTTTTCAGATACTAAACGCATTAAAAAAGTGGTGATAGGGCTAATCCTTTTTATCACTTTTTTTCCCATCTTAAGAGATTATCTGGTTAACCTCAATGAGAATGTGTATATCGTACTCAAAATCAATCGTGCCTTACGTGAGAGTAAAATTGATAATAGGTTTAGCATTTTTATATTAGGACATACAACACATATTAAAACGATTGAAGATTATGCTCCACCTAGTGGGGCTTCCCCAATGACAGTAAGTAGTTTTGTATCAAGTTTATCGTCAAACCAAGCAGGGCATTTAAAGGAGTTTTGTGATTGTTTACCAGAAAGTGAAGACATACATCCAAGTATAGCAATCCAAAATACTTTATTGGACATTCCCCCATTGATAAAAAAGGATAAAATATTAAAAGAATATGTCATAAAAAAACAACCTTACAGCTGTACGACATTTGTACACATTGTTATTTATGATGATTACCATAGTATTTATTTTGCTGATTACTATATTCCTTTTTAAAGTAACCAGTAGGTTAATTATTTTTAGAGAATAGATTTCATACAAAAAAGCAAGGCAATTTTACTGCCTTGCTTTTTTGTAGTATCTTCTGATAAAACTATTTTTTACTCTTTTTTTTCTAGGGGTGTTTCTGTGACATGGTTTTCTGTATGCTTGATGTTTTCAACGATAAGGTCAGTGAGTTTTAATGAGAGATGAGAGAGATAGATGACAAATAGGGTGATGGTAATGGTATAGCCATTATTGGACAAGAAACGTTGATAAAGGGGAAAATCTTGAAAGTTGAGTAAAAAGACAGTGATGATAAGAAGATTTAGTATTAAAAAAAGATATTTAAAGTAAGTGTTTTGCATAAATAATCCTCTCCTTTGCAAATCATGATTTTACCATTATACAAAAGTGGACTCACTTCGACAAGGTGAGAAGAAAGAGAGCATAACTAAGGTCAAGGGTATTGGCACTACTAGCAGTCAAGTAATTAAATTATTGATAGTGGCATTTTTAACGATGAAAATCAAACTAAAAAAAAACAAGGTCATAATTGTGACCTTGTTTTTTTAGCTAATTTAATGGTAACACTTTTAAAATGCCTTTTCCGGCATTTTGGTCAAAGTAAATTTGTACCCATGTGGTTCGACCATTATCGGTCTGTTTTGCAAAAGCAACATGGGTGTATTCAGGCTCTACCATAATCGTATAATGGAATGGGGAATTTATGAGAAAATCAACAAATTTATTGATGTTGTCTTTATCTGAACCATGGAGTGCTGTTTCTGCAAAACTTTCAGTAAATGTCTTTTGCATGATTTTTGTCTTATCATTACTATCTATGAATTGATAAAACTTTGTATTTTTAAAGATATCGTTGTTTTTTGTGAGTTGTTCATAGAAAGTAGCAGCATTGTTTCTTTCATAAGGGTTTGCATTTGTCTTTGGTGCTTCTAGTCGATCAAAAGCATATTTTTTATACCATGTGTGGAGTTCTTTGACTCTGACGTTGGCAATGGTTTTTAAATCTTTCATGAGTTTAAGCTCATTTAAACCTAATTTTTTTCTTTCTTTATTGATGGCATTAAGTAAGATAGTTTCTTCTTTGGTTGCTACATAGCTCTCATTGGCAACATTTTGAATGGTAATCAACCATGAGTTGGTAAGACTATTGTTTAGACGAATGTAGTCATTCATCGGCGGTTCATAGTTTGGTTTATTGTATTGTTGAGTGTCTTCTACAGGAATTGGTCGCTCTAGTTTGTCCAAATGGCTAATTAGTTTTACTACTTCTAGTCTTGTAAATGGTCTTTTTGGATCAAAGGTAGAGCCTTTAACAATATCAGCATCTTTAAATATTTGACCTGAAAATGCGACACTTTCTTTTGCCCACTCAGAGACGTTATCATTATCTAAAAATTTGGTATTGGTTTCTTCTAAATCAATAATATCGAGGTATTTTTTCCAGTAAGCAGTTACCATGCTTGCGACTTGTTCACGATTTAGGGTGTCATTTGGGGAGAACGTTTTATCGGTGGTTCCAGAGATGATTTTGTTATTATAGGCCCAAAGGATGGGATAATAGTAAAAGGCACCTTTTTGAACATCATTAAATGGCATGGTACCTGTTGGGGTCTCTTTGGTCAGATTAGCAAGGACTGTGGCAAATTGTCCTCTAGTGAGGGTGGTATTTGGGGCAAAGGTGGTTGGTGTCATGCCTTTCATCAGGTTATTTTGATAGGCATAATCAACACTTGGGTCACTGGTGTCATTGAAAGGGGAGGCAAAGCTAGTTGTACTAGTGAGTAGGCCTAAAACTAAAGTTGCTGTGATAATTTTTTTGTTCATCTTACAATATCCTTTCTATTTTATAGGTCGTAATTTGAGATGACATCACTAAAAGTAGTTAAATTAACTTTTATAAACTAATTATAACACAACATTTAAATCTTTATAGTTCTAATGATAAAGTTAGCCTGTTTTAAATCAGGATTTTTATCCTAGAGTTAAGAAAGGGATTTTATCAGTAGATGGCTGAAACAAAAAAAGTTTTCAAAAAGATTAAAAAATAATGAAAAAAAGCTTGCATATGAAAGCACTTTTATCTATAATGGTCAAAAACTTAAAGGAGCTGACCCAAATGTTAGGACAAGTGGTAAACATTTTTAAAAATGCATATTATTACTTTAACCTCTTTATCCAGGATAATGGGGCTTCTTTGGGTTACCCTAAAGGTTAGAGTAAGTATAAGTTTACTTTACGACCACCCCACAAGTCCTGTGGAGTGGTCGTTTTTTTATTCATTTTTATATTTTTTAGGAGGGTTTAAGATGATTATCAAATTACAACAAGGTGCAGATGAAGCGCAAGTGAGCGAACTGATTACTTGGTTACAAGGACAAGACATTGAGATTCATCGCTCAGAGGATAAGGATTCTAGCTTGATCGGCTTAATTGGCAATATTAAGGCGCTCAATAAGGACTTGATAGCCTCTTTAGGTATTGTAAAAGACGTGATTACAGTCAAAGAACCCTTTAAAAATGCCAATCGTAAGTTTCACCCAAATGGTACAATCGTAGATGTCAGTGGAGTTAAAATCGGTGGGGGTCATTTTGCGACAATGGCAGGGCCTTGCTCAGTCGAGTCAAGGGAGCAAGTGATTGAAACAGCCCTCAAGGTCAAGGCAGCTGGTGCCAATCTCCTCCGTGGTGGGGCTTACAAGCCAAGAACCTCTCCGTACTCTTTCCAAGGCATGGGGCCAGATGGGATAGAGCTTTTATTGGAAGCAAAGCGTGCAACGGGACTGCCAATTGTTTCAGAAATCATGGATGCTTCACAAATTCAGTACTTTGAAGAGGTGGATATGCTTCAAATCGGTGCACGTAATATGCAAAATTTCACCTTGCTGAAAGAAGTTGGTAAGTTAAGAAAACCTGTACTTTTAAAAAGAGGGCTTTGTGCAACCTATGAAGAATGGTTGATGAGTGCAGAATACATTATGAGTGAGGGAAATCAAAGAGTTATCCTTTGTGAAAGGGGCATAAGAACTTATGAAACCGCTACAAGAAATACTCTTGACATTTCGGCTGTTCCTGTTCTTCATGAAAAATCCCATCTACCTGTAGTTATTGATCCGTCTCACGCAACAGGTTATGCAAGATTTGTAAAGACAATGTCTTTTGCCGCTGCAGCCTGTGGTGCTGACGGACTTATGATTGAAGTTCATAACGATCCCGCACATGCATGGTCTGATGGTCCTCAAGCAATAAAGCCGGATGCATTCAAAGAAATTGTAGATGGCGTTGCTAAAATAAGAAAAGCAATTTCAGGAAATATTTAAGGAGATTATTATGCAAGTTGGAATAGTTGGTTTAGGTCT
>CALIQN010000098.1 GCA_938044045.1 uncultured Peptococcaceae bacterium | reverse complement strand
TATAATATGGTTTAGATTTGTCAGAATAATCTGATATAACTTTACATAACAAATAAGGAGGAGAGCGTGTGTTTAAAAAGGCTATCTTTCATGGTGGTATCCATCCACCTGAAAACAAATTAACGGACAATGCTAAAATAGAGCGTATCGAAGATATTTCCTTAGTGCGCATACCGATGAATATGCACATAGGCGCACCTTGCACGCCTATAGTCAAAAAAGGAGATAAGGTTGATTTTGGACAGGTGATAGGAGAGCCTAGTGGTATTGCAGTACCGATTCATGCCAGTGTCAGTGGTACTGTCAAATCAGTAAAAAAGACGTTATTAGGTACTGGGGTATTAGTTGATGTGGTGGAAATAGAAAATGACTTTGAAAATAGACTACATGAGTCTATTAAGCCACCAAAAGTGGAAACAAAGGAAGAGTTTTTAAAAGCTGTACGTGATAGTGGCATCGTTGGTCTTGGTGGGGCAGGCTTTCCGACGCATGTCAAGCTTAATCCACAGCCAGATCAAGCACCAGATTTGCTTTTAATCAATGCCATGGAATGTGAGCCTTATATTACTTCTGATGATAGGCAATGCGTTGAACAGCCAAATAACATTATCCAAGGGATAGAGTTAGTTTTACAATATTTAGGCATACCTAAAGCTATCATTGGTATGGAGTCTAATAAACCAAGAGCAAGCCAAGCGATTAAAGAAGCCATCAGCAAGAAAAATATGGAGGATAAGATTAGTATTAAGGTCATGCCAACACGTTATCCACAAGGGGCAGAAAAGACCTTGATACAAGCGCTAACTGGACGTATCGTGCCTGCAGGTGCCTTGCCATCAGCTGTTCATGTTATTGTCATGAATGTCAGTACCTTAAATATGATTGAAACTTATTTTAGAAGCGGTCTACCTTTAACGAGAAAAGTACTTACACTTTCTGGTGATGGCGTCAATAAGCCAGGTAATTATTTTGTGCCAATTGGGACAAGAATTTCTGAATTAGTAGAGAAGGCGGGCGGCTTTAAACACGAACCGAAAAAAATCCTCATGGGTGGTCCAATGATGGGAATCGCTGTGAGTGATATTGACACCTCTATTGTCAAAAATAACAATGCAATTTTGGTGTTTGGTCATGATGTAAGTATCGGAGAAGAGTTAAATTGTATTAATTGTGGGCGCTGCTTAAAGGCTTGTCCAATGAAGCTTATGCCAACTAAATTGGACAAAGCCTCTAGAAAAAAAGACTATGAGCGACTAGATCACTTCTTGGTACAAAACTGTATTGAATGTGGTTGTTGTACTTATGTTTGTCCTTCAAAACGAACCTTAGTTCAAAATATCCGTATCGGGAAAGGTTATCATCGTGCTGAAGGTATGCGCTTAAAAGCAGAGCGTGAAGCAAAAGAAAAGAAGGAGGCGGCAAAATGAGTTTAGAAGTTAGTAGCTCCCCTCATATTAGAGATAAGAAAAATACTAGCGGTATTATGCTGGATGTCATCATTGCATTGATTCCAGCTTTATTGGTGTCTTATACCATTTTTGGTTATAGAGCCCTTGTTTTGACTTTGGTTTCCGTAGCAAGCTGTGTTATTTTTGAACACTTGTCTTGCTTAGTTTTAAAAAGAAAAAGTTCTGTAGGTGACTTATCTGCTGTAGTGACCGGTATTTTATTGGCATTCAACGTGCCAGCAAGTTGCCCATATTGGGTTGTTGTCATTGGCGCAGGGATTGCAATTGTTGTTGTTAAGATGTTTTTTGGTGGCTTAGGTCAAAACTTTGTCAACCCTGCACTTGCAGCACGTATTGTTTTAATGCTTAGTTTTCCAGTAGAAATGACAATCTTTGCTGTTAAAGAGAACTTTGCTGCTGTTAGTGAAGCGACAAACAATGCAGACCTAGTGACCAGTGCGACACCTTTAGCCCTCAACGCTAAAGGCGAAATGAGTTATTCCTATTTAGAATTATTTATGGGGCAACATGCTGGGACTATTGGGGAAGTTTGTGCATGGGCAATTTTACTCGGTGGAATTTATTTGATTGCACGTAAAATTATTGAAATTTGGATTCCACTTGTGTATATTGGTACAGTTTTTGTTTTAACAGAGCTTACCAATCTTATGGGTGTTCAAAATGCAGATCCAGTCTTGGCTGTTTTATCTGGGGGCTTACTTTTAGGGGCTTTTTTTATGGCAACGGATTATGCAACTTCACCAATTACGCTAAAAGGTAAGATTATTTTTGCCTTGGGTTGTGGTATTATTACAGTCTTAATTCGTATTTTTGGAGCAGCTGCTGAAGGGGTATCCTTTGCCATTGTTGTCATGAATATTCTTGTGCCACATATTAATCGAATGACTGAAACTGTGCCAGTGGGGGATATGAGAAATGTTAAAAAATAAAGGTGGTTTAGTACCAACAGTGGTCTTACTTGTCATCTGTAGTCTAACCTCTGCTTTACTTTCTTGGACAAATATGGCAACAGCTGACACGATAGCGATGAAAGAAGCAGAAAAAGATGATCAAGCAAGAAAAATAATCTTATCAGAAGCAAGTGAATTTGAAGAAGTACCGTTAGAAACATTTTTAAAAGCGCATACTGACTTTAGCGAGGAAAAAACCAAGGCTAATGATATGAGTACGTTGGTTTCTGTTTATAAAGGCTTAGCAGACGGTAAGGTTGTTGGCTATATTATTCAAGGTAAGTATCGTGGTTATGGTGGCGATGTCCCTGTAATGGTTGGGGTCTTAAAGGATAAGACAGTTTCTAAAGCCTTGGTATTGACCAATGAGGAAACACCAGGTTTAGGAAAAAAGGTCGAAGATGAAGCCTTTTTAAAACAATTTGAAAAGGCTAGTATAGACAAGCCTTTTGTTATTGGAGATGCTAATGAAGATGAAGTCAAGGTTGATACTGTCAGTGGTGCAACGTATTCTTCACGTGCCGTTCAAAGAACTGTAGATTTGGCAATGAAGATTGCTAAGCAAATAGGGGAGGAGGAACTCTAATGAGTGAAGCGAACAAAAAGCAAGTATCTTATAGTACAGTATTTTTTAGAGGAATTTTAAAGGATAACCCAGTACTTGCTTTACTTTTAGGTACTTGTCCCGTATTGGCAGTTACAACTTCTGCTTTTAATGGTATAGGTATGGGTATTGCAACACTATTTGTTTTAGTTTGTTCAAATATTGTTGTTTCTCTTATTCGTAATTTAATCTCTGATAAGGTCAGAATACCTGTATTTATTACAGTTATTGCCGGTTTTGTTACGATTGTTCAGCTTTTGATCAAAGCGTATGTGCCAGTGCTTGATGAGTCATTGGGGATTTTTATTCCGCTCATTACAGTAAACTGTATTATTTTAGGTCGTGCAGAGGCTTTTGCAAGTAAAAACAGAGTCTTGCCATCTATCGTAGATGGCTTTGGTATGGGAATAGGCTTTACACTAGCTTTGTTCTTTATGGGTGCGATTCGAGAAATTTTTGGTAATGGTTCTTTCTTCGGTTATGCCATACCGTACTTATCTGAACATCCTATTTTGATTTTTATTTTGCCACCAGGAGGTTTCTTTGTCTTTGGTATTCTCATCGCTTGTTCTACCTTATTGATTAAGCACGGCGAAAGAAAAGAGAGAGATAAAAAGGCTATTGTTTTAGACGATACCTCAGGTTGTACAGGTTGTTCTGGTCATGGTTGTGGCATGGGTGAGTTTCGTCAACAAATGCATTTGCCACAAGAAAAGACCTCAGGTGAGGAGGGCAAATCATGCAGGATTTAATGGTAATTTTCTTTAATAGTATATTTGTAAACAATATTGTTTTGGCGCAATTTTTAGGTATTTGTTCATTTTTAGGGGTATCACGTAATTTAAAAACAGCAATGGGGATGAGTCAGGCTGTTATCTTTGTACTCGTAGCAGCTTCAGCAATTACTTTTCCTATTCAATACTACATTTTAAATCCTAATAATATGGGCTATATGCAGACTTTGATTTTTATTTTAGTCATTGCTGCTTTAGTACAAATTATTGAAGCTATCTTAAAAAAGAGTATGAAGGGGCTATATAAAGCGCTTGGTATTTATCTCCCTTTGATCACAACCAACTGTGCTATTTTGGGGGTAGCCATTAATAATATTAAATATGAATACGACTTCATTCAATCAATGGTAAATAGTTTAGGTACTGGTCTTGGTTACATGCTTGCAATGTATTTGTTTTCAGGCGTAAGAGGTTATTTGGATGATTGTGATATTCCTGAAAACCTAAAAGGCTTACCAATTACCTTAGTATCAGCGGCATTGGTGTCAGTGTCATTTTTTGGATTTAAAGGCATTGCAGAAGGCTTGTTCTTATAAAGGGAGGTTGAAGGGCGATGTTATTTGAAAGCATTGGCTTTCCAGTCGCTATTATGGCGATTATTGCAGGTATATTAGGGTTAGTAATTACTTTGATTTTTAAGCTTTTTGAAACAAAGGTAGATGAACGTGTACAGGAAGTGACTGAAGCACTTCCAGGTGCCAATTGTGGGGCTTGTGGTTTTTCCGGTTGTGCCGGTTATGCTGAAGCCTTATGTGATGGTAGCGAAACAGATACTGCACGTTGTAGTGTAGGTGGAAGTGATACAGCAACAGAGATAGCGGACATCTTAGGTGTAGAAGCTGGAAGTTTTGAGAAAAAGGTAGCTCAAGTCTTGTGTCAAGGGACCCCTACCCATACAAAACCTCGTTACAAATACACCGGGACACCAACTTGTGCGGCGGCTAATATTGTACAACAAGGGCCTGGTAGCTGTATTTATGGTTGCTTAGGTTTTGGAGACTGTAAGACAGCCTGTCAGTATGAGGCAATTGAAATCATCGATGGTGTCGCTAGAATTAATAAGGATAGATGTGTCGCTTGTAATCAATGTGTGCTTGCTTGTCCGAAGAAAATTATTGAGATGATACCTTTTAAGGAAACAGCTTATCAGGTGCGTTGTTCTAATCCGTTGTCTGGTGCTTTTGTACGACCAACCTGTTCGATTGGTTGTATCGGATGCCAGCGTTGTTTGAAGGCATGTCAATATGAGGCGATTTCTATGAAAGGTGATTTGGCTTATATTGATCAGAAGAAATGTGTTTCTTGTGGTGAATGTATCAAGGTATGTCCAACCAAATCAATTACTTATGGGTTAGAAATGAGTTCTTAAAAAAGAGCGTGTGTCAGTTAATAATTGACACACGCTCTTTTTGTAACTATAGTTACAGACGATGGGGAATAAATTGATTAATCTTAGCTGAGAAAGAAGGGATAATAAATGAGTTTATTTTTAGCACCGATTCACAAGATGATGTACCATAAAATTCACTTTTTGGATGATTTCGCTTCAAGCTTTGCAACTGAGGCACTCAAACAGAAAGTCAATTCTGTTTATGCAGAAGTTGAGCGTGGTGAATTAGCAGAAGTGATAGACCACAATAATATCCACGGTTGGTTGAATGAACAAGTGGTTTTAACAGAAAAAAGATTTGCCTTTATTATAGAAAATTTACTATCAAGTGGAGAAACTTTGGAAGGTTTATGTCAAAAGGCAAGTACCTTAGGCAAAGCGCAAGGTTTTAAAGGTAATGCGAAAGAAGCTTTTATGGCGTTAAACGGATTATTTTTAGATGGTATGCCTTGTGACCGTGTACTTGATCCCATTGAAGTATCAGAAGAAAAGATGGTATGGCAAATTACAGAAGATGTCCATGGTAACTATTGGCAAGATGGGAGTGTCTATTACAAATTGCGAGATGCATGGACAGAGGGTTTTCTAGAGGAAAGCGCTTGCCAGTACACCCATCAAGGTAATAAGGTAACAATAGAACATTTAGGATAAGGGCTTGGTTGGGAGAAAGGTCAATGGACAAATACACTTTATTATCTTCTCCATCAATAGCTTTAAAAATGAGAGTATTGTACCAAAACTTAAATAATTTTTTGAGCCTTTTTACCTTCTACGAAGAAAAAAGGCTAGAAACTGATGAGAAAAATTTTTTGGCGATGTTAGGTCAATTTGAAAAAGGCCTACGCTATTTGGCAAGCACATCTTATTTTTCTAAAGAAGAAATAGAAGCCTATGTCATCTTTTTAGCAAAAATTTATGAAAACTTAGATTTTGAGCTTTCGTCTATTTATAAAATAATGATGTGTCTTTTTATTGATATGGGAGAAAAAGAAAAGGCCTATGCTGCTTATGAAAAGTGGTATCATCAAAGTTTTATGGAAAATGATGGTAAAATCAGTGGAGCAAGTAAATTTTTGGATAGGCAGTATTTGGCGCGTTTTTTTGCTTTCATAGGTGAGAGGGATAGAGCATTGTATTATCTTGGTAGCATGAGTAGTATTTTGAAACATGTAAGAAAAAATCCCATAGAGATAATGCCCTATCTTTCTTTAGCCAATTATCTAGGCGAGCTAAGGTTAAAGTTAGCATTAATAAGGCAAAGTCCTATCAATCAGCTGACTAAGCGTAGTACATTAATGCAATTTTGGTATGGTGTTAGTTTTAAACCCTATACCTATCGATATACCAAACAGCTTAACGATATTGCACAAGCTTTAGATAGACGCAATCAAAACACCTATTATCAAGCCTATCTTGTCAAAGGCATTTCATGATTTTAATACTGAATATAAAAAATAGACACCTTATCTGATTAATAAGGTGTCTATTTTTTAAGCATTGTGTTTTTCACTAAAGCCATAATGTACAAGTAGACTGAAAATCATCGCACCAAAGGCATTTCCAAGGGTGACAATGAGGATATTAGCAATTACACTATTTAAGGTTATTTCGTTTGAGAAGAAGAGGGCGATTGGTAATATAAACATATTGGCAATACTGTGTTCAAAGCCGGCAAAGACGAAGGTAAAAACACAAAAAATACTTGGAAAAAATTTACCTACAATATCTTGAGCTGTTGTGGCGAGCCAAATACCTAAACAGACGAGAAAATTACAGCCAATAGCTCTAAAAAAGAGCATATTTAACGATGCAGTAGTTTTCATTAGCCCTACAGATTCAAAAGAAGCAATACCAGTATCACCTAAATTGCCGAGTGAAATTACAAATATAGCAAAGAGGAGGGCACCGATAAGGTTTAAGAAAAATACCAAACACCAATTTTTGAGTAGGGTGATTAATTTCACTTCTCTTTCAAAATAGGGGACAAAAAGTAAAAAATTACCAGTTAAAAGATCACCACCACCAATGATAATGGAGCTTAAACCGACAGCAAAAATGAGCGAACCGATGACCTTTGCCAGACCAAGATTTAATGGCGAGATTAAACCAAGGGCAAGGATATAGGTAAAGGCACCTATACTGATTAAAATACCAGCAAAGATACCAAGTGCAATTTTTTGTGTCAAACTCTGATCGATTTTTTTTAGGATATTTTGTTTTACAATAGGATAAGTTTCTTTTGGTGTATAAAACGACAAGCCAAATTCCCCCTCTATATCAATACTGAGCTTAAGTGTAATACGAATACCTGTTTTTTAAAAGAGGTAGGGACATAATAATATTTTATTGTAGGGTAGAGAAATTAGAGATGTTCTAAAATTTGATT
>CALIQN010000097.1 GCA_938044045.1 uncultured Peptococcaceae bacterium | reverse complement strand
TGAAAACTCCTTGGCAGATTTGTGGAGCATTATGGATTTTGCCAACCCTGGTTATCTCAAAACATGGCGTCATTTTAAGCATGTCTTTGAAATTCCTATCACACGTTATGAAGATAAAGACCGTCTCTTACTCCTACAAAGACAGATTGCACCCTTTATTTTGAGACGTATCAAGGGCGAAGTTGCTAAAGAATTACCTGATAAAATTGAATCTAACCTCTTTGTCACCCTAAGTGAAGAAGAAAAGAAAATTTATCACACCCAACTTGCTCTCTCACAAAAAACCTTTGTCGAGGAAAATCTTGGTGTTGGTGTTGGTCGAATTAAAATTCTCGCTCTTCTTATGCGACTTCGTCAAGCCGCTTGCTCGCCAGCACTCTTTTTAGAAAACTACAGTCTCCCTTCTGCCAAATTGGAACGTGCCCTTGCTATCGTTGAAGAAAAGCTGACTACCACAAGCCAGATTTTGATTTTTAGTCAGTTTACCTCAATGCTAGATCTTTTGGCACATGAACTGGACAAAAAGGATATTCCTTATCTCATGTTGACCGGAAAAACCAAAACCAAAGATCGACTTAACCTAGTCAATCAATTCAACGAAGAGAAAATTCCTGTGTTTCTCATTTCTCTAAAAGCTGGTGGCGTCGGACTCAATCTCACCTCAGCCGATACCGTTATCCATTTTGATCCTTGGTGGAACCAAAGTGTCGAAAACCAAGCAACAGATAGAACGCACCGTATCGGTCAAGACAAACGTGTCCAAGTCATCCGTCTGATTGCTAAAGATACGATTGAAGAAAAAATTCTTACACTCAAAAAACGCAAAGAAGCACTCGCCAGTGCCTTGATTTCGGGAGAGGAAACCTTCCTCTCTACCTTATCCAGTGATGATTTAAGAGCACTTTTTGATTTAAATAGTTATGACTATCATTAAAATACAAGCGACTAGAAAGCTACCTTAGCCTCCTAGTCGCTTTTTTATTTCGCCTAAACTGAACTATTGTCACAAAACTTCTTAACACTACTTTATCGATTTTATAATCTTTTTATACTATTTTCTTGCAAAAATACAATTCATACGCTAAAATAATAGTACTTTATCTATTTTTAAGGAGGCGTCCCATATGGGTGATGATCCCACAAGTTCGATACTATTGTACTTTTTTATCATTTTTGCCCTAACCCTGTTTTCAGGCTTTTTCTCCGCTGCTGAAATTGCCTTTATTTCTCTTGATAGGTTAGCCTTAGAAGAAATGCAAGAAAATGGCCATAAAAGAGCGAGTCAGATTCTTACGATTTTAGAAGAGCCTTCACGCTTTTTAAATACCATTCAAATTTCTATCACCTTGATTAATTTCACGATTCTAAGCTTTGCCTTTTTTACCATTTTTCCTATCTTTGAGGGATGGTTCAACTTACTAAATCTAAGCTTTAGCAAGGAGTTATCTTATGTGGTAGGTGTCTTACTCCTCTCTTTTTTGGTACTCATCTTAGGTGAATTTGTCCCAAAACGTCTGGTCGTACGCTCACCAAATCGTTTTGCCTTTTTTGCAGTTAGCTTGATTTCTCCACTCTCTAAGCTTTTTTCTCCCCTAGCGGTAGGACTTTCCTTTACCACACGCACGATTTTAAAGTTTCTTGGCGTTGATTTAAAAGACTTGGAAGAAAAGGTCACCTTAGAAAATATCCGTTCTATGGTAGAAGTCGGACAAGAACAAGGTATTATCAATCCTATCGAAAAAGAAATGATTGATAGCGTGATTAGCTTTGATGATAGACAAGCAGAAGAAATTATGACAGCACGTACGGAAGTCTTTATGATTGACATCAATGACAAGTTAGAAGATTATGTTTCAGAAATGCTCAGTCTTAAGTTTTCACGTATTCCTGTTTATGAAAATCAGCCTGACAATATCATCGGTATTCTTTACTTAAAAGATTTTTTACTGGCTGCTTATAAAAAGCAATCTTTTTCTGACATCAATATTCGAGGTATCATCAGACCTGCCTACTTTGTACCGGAACGTAAAAATATCAATGACCTCTTTAGCGAAATGCAAGAAGAACATAGACATATGGCTTTACTAATTGATGAATATGGTGGTTTTTCTGGACTCGTCACGATGGAAGACCTTATTGAAGAAATCATGGGCGATATTGATGATGAATATGACCATGATGAACCTGATATTTACCAAATTGGAGAAAATACCTATCATGTTCATGGCACCATCTCCATCAAGGAATTTAACAGCGAAACCGGTGCTGATATTGATGAGGATTCAGAAGACTATGATACGATAGGTGGCTTTATTATCAGCGTCTTGGACTACATTCCAGAAAATGGGGAACGTCCTATTGTCGAATACGAAAATCTTATCTTCCAAGTCCTCAAAGTCGCAGAAAATCGCATTATGGATATTAGAGTCACCATCATCACCCCAGAAACGACTTGAAAGCTTAGGCTAGGCTTTTTTATTGTTACAACAAAAGAGAAGTGTTCTTAAGAACACTTCTCTTTTACTTTGTTATGAAAATGTCCCTTCATCAAAAAAGAAGGCTTAAAGTACTGTATTAGCCACCAACATAATTTTTCATAAAAATTCTCAATGGCTCACCAATTGGTTTAAGCAAAGGCGATAGAAAATCATACAAAATAAACTGCCAACCAATAAGGTAAGTCCATAAATAAATCAAACTAACAAGTGGATAAAACAAAAAATAATAGTCTACCTTTTCTAAATGCAACTCGCCATTGACTTTTTTATTCAAATATTTTTTATAAAATAAGGCAAGATGCCAAAAACATTAATTACAATCAAAACATTGAACGGAATAAAGAAAAAAACGGAAACAGTGTAAAAAAACTATAAACGCATACAGGATGTATGCTGTTGTTATTTTCTTTGCCATTTTATTCAAACTCATAAAAACCTCCAGCATTAAAACATAACGTATCAATCAACTCATTTTTGTTTATATGTATTATAGCATATTTATAAAGATTTTTCAAATTTATGTTTCTTAGACTAACTTTTGCTAAAGCTTCTAGGTAATGTTATAATCATGTGGCGAAAGGGGAATAGAATGTATGTCACAAATGAACTTATTTGATTTTACCAATCAAGAAAAAATAGATCGTCTCAAGCCTTTAGCAGAACGGATGCGTCCTCAAACCTTAGATGATATTGTCGGTCAAGAAAAGATTATTGGCAAAGGTACCCTTCTTTATCGTGCCATCACAACAGGCAGACTCTCTTCCCTAATTTTTTATGGCCCTCCAGGCACTGGCAAGACCAGCATTGCTAGCGTCATTGCCTCACTAACTAGTAGCCCTTTTAGAAAGCTCAATGCTGTTACTGATGGTATCGGAGAAGTTCGTGAAATTATCAAGGAAGCACAAGACACGCTAAAGGTCTATGGCAAACAGCTCCTTTTATTTATTGATGAAATTCATCGTTTTAATAAGAGTCAGCAAGATGCCTTCTTACCCTCAGTGGAAAAAGGTGAACTCATCTTAATCGGAGCAACTACCCAAAATCCCTATTTTAGCCTTAATCCTGCCCTACTCTCACGCTCCTTAGTTTTTGAACTCTCCCCCCTCAGTGAGGAGGCTATCGAAAATCTTATTCAAAAGGCATTAAGTGACGAACGTGGTATGGCAAAGTATCCAACAAGGCTTGCCCCTGACGGACTAGCGCATTTAATCAAGATGGCAAATGGTGACATCAGAAAGGCGCTCAATGCCCTTGAACTCGCCATCCTCTCCACCCCAAAGTCCGCCTCTATCATGAAATCAGCCTAGAGATTATAGAAGCGTCCATCCAAAAACCAGCATTAATCTATGATAAGACTGGGGATGAACACTATGATATCATTTCTGCCTTTATCAAAAGTATGCGTGGCTCAGATAGTGATGCGACCCTATATTATATGGCAAGAATGCTCGCCAGTGGGGAAGACCCCCTCTTTATCGCTCGCCGTATGGTCATCTTTGCTGCTGAAGATGTCGGTCTCGCTGACCCGCAAGCCCTCATCTTAGCCCAAAACGCCCTCCAGGCCTTAAAAGAAATCGGTATGCCTGAAGGACGTATCATTTTATCAGAAGTCGGCATCTATCTTGCCCTCGCCCCTAAATCAAATGCCAGCTATCTCGCCATTGAAAAAGCCCGTGGTGCGATTAAAGAGGGGAAAATTGCCCCAGTACCAGACCACCTCAAAGATAGTCACTACAAAGGAGCTAAAAACCTTGGGCGAGGTATTGGCTACCTTTACCCCCATGATTATGAAGGGCATTGGGTCAAACAAAACTACCTACCAGAACGTTATAAAGACTTGGTATTTTATCATCCTGATGAAAATGCCATTTACAAAAAAAGGAGAAAAGACGATGAGTAAGGTTTTACTTGGTATGAGTGGAGGTGTGGACAGCTCTATTTCTGTCCATTTATTGCAAAAAATGGGGCATGAGGTCATCGGTATCTATTTCAAACTCTCCCCAGAAAGTGCACGTGACGAATCTGGAGAAAGTGATGCACGAAAGGTCGCAGACTTCTTTGGTATTCCCTTTTATGTGGCTGATGAACGCACCTTATTTTCTGAAGCCATCATTGATTCTTTTGCCAAAGCCTATGCCGAGGGTAAAACCCCAAACCCTTGTGTCTACTGTAATGCCCAAGTCAAGTTTCACTTACTTTTCCACTACGCCAAAAGACTGGCTTGTGAAAAAGTTGCCACTGGGCATTATGCTAAAATCATCCAAGAAGAGGGCTTTTACTATCTTGCTAAAGGTAAAGACGCTAAAAAAGACCAGTCCTATTTCCTCTCTCAACTGCCCCAAGGCTACTTGCCCTATATTTTATTTCCTCTAGGTGACTACACCAAAGAGGAGATTAGAACCCTCGCCACTACCTTAAATTTGCCTATCTCCCAGAAAAAAGACAGTCAAGAAATCTGCTTTATTCCTGATGACGATTACATCCATTTTTTGGAAACCTATCACAATGATAAGCTTTCCCAAAAGGGTATCTTCTGTGATCAAGGTGGCAAGATTTTGGGACAACATCGAGGAGCTTATCACTATACCATTGGTCAGAGAAAAGGCCTAGGACTCGCCCTTGGCTACCCTGCCTATGTCACAGGTATTGATAGCGCAAAGGGGATTGTCACCATTGGCCGTGATGAAGACCTTTGGCATGATCGCCTGACTGCTACTGAAGTTAAAAGCTTTGGCAACATACCGACCTCTGGTAGTGCTATGGCAAAAATTCGCTCACGTGATACTGGCGCCTTGGCAGATTATCACTACCATGATGACAAGCTTTATGTCACCTTTAAAGAAAAAGTCCGTGCCATCACCCCAGGACAAAGTGTTGTCCTCTACGATGGCGAAAAACTCATCGGCTCAGGCATTATCGAAAAAACACCTTACTAATACAAACACCGACTGTTAATCGCCAATATCAGCTAGCGATTAACGGTCGGTGTTTTTTAGATTTTAAGTCACGCACAGACAAAATACGCCCTTACAATTTAACCAACATAATCTTGTCTTCATCACAATAATACATTGTTACCCCAGGGTAGTCTTTTTCTAGAATAATCCCTTTATAAAAAAAACCAAAAAGTGCACCCCAAGGCTTAGTCGCAGGTATCCATTTCAATCTGCAACCACCATAAACCACACCCTCTACCATGACCTTACCACAGTATGGGCATCTCACAGGGATATTTTTCTCATCTGACATATCTATAAGTACTCCATTCACTCGTTCTTTAGCAACTTTATCATTTATGACAGTTAAATCAATATAACGTCCATCTTTTTGTTAAAATTAATAAAAGCCTCCTTAGATATATCGTATAATTTATTTGTTGTATGCTAATTTTATGGTATAGTTATATATCTGTCAATATCAGTTGATTTTTAACCTTGTCCAAAAGATTAAAATCTAGTAACCTTATCTTAATAAAAAGAAAAGGAGTGGCTAATTATTATGAAACCAAACAAGCTCTTATCCTATTTTTTTGGTATTCTCTTCTTTCTCCTCCAATTTTATCCTGCTATCGCTCGCCATCTCTTTCATCAAGAAGTTTCTGATGGAGGCTTACCCACAGCCCTTATCAGCTTAGGCTGTTGCTTTTTGATGGTCTATTTTTCATCTGGCAGTAAGAAAGCAAAAAGAATTGTTTGTGGCATTATCATCGTCGGTGCCCTTATCGTCTTGGTGCAAGAGCTATGGTTTTTCTCCTAAAAAAATACCAACCATCATTATTAACATAATAGTCTTATACTGATAGTCAATATGGCTATTGTTTCAAAATAGTTTTCCTATAAAGAGACTATCTACTCTTTCTCTTTACAAAGGTTCGACCCTTTATTATACAAACTATAACTTAAAAATGCTATAATACTATCAACAAGACTAATTATTTTAAGGAGTGATATGATGAAAAAGCTCAAAAAAATTTTTTTGGTGATGTTAATTATAATAGCCATGACAGTTGGACTGGTATTTGCTTTAAGAGTATACAATGACTATCACTATGGCGATGATTTGCCAGCCCCTGATTATTATAAAAACGTCACTGACATAAATTTATACCCTAAGGATATAGAAGGTGTCGATGTAAAATACGTTGATGAAGGGGCTTTTCAAGGCTTTCATCTCATCCCTAAAAAAAAGATTTATCAAGGTGTTATCATATGTTATGGCGGTTCAGAGGGTAGCCCTAACTTTGATGAAGCACAACGCTTGGCCAAAGAAGGGTATGAGACATTGGCTGTATTTATGTTTGGCATGAAAAATCAACCAAAAACGTTAATGAAAATTCCCTTGGAACAATTTGAAGATGTCCTTAAATACGTCAATAGTACGATAAAACAGAAAGAACCAATTACAGTGTTAGGGGCATCAAAAGGTGCAGAATATGCTTTGAATCTGGCGACAAAATATGACGAGATTTCAAATGTAATTTTAATTGCACCATCAGCTTACACTTTTGCTGGATTGGATTTTAATGATTATGGTTCATCATGGACTTGGAAAAATGAAGAAATACCATTTATTGACATAAGAAAATCATCGTTTTCTGTCTTAGCTAAAAATATACTACTACCACAGCTAATTAAAGCACCTATTCAATATAAAGCAGTCTATGACAGTGCTGTAAAACAAGATGTGGACAATTCTAAAAAATTAATCCCTGTCCAAAATGTAAAAGCCAATATTTTAATGATTGTCGGTGAAGATGACCAGATGTGGGGAAGCTATGAAATGGCAAAAATAATTAAACAAGAAAATAAAAATGCTATCCTCTGTGTCTATAAAAATGCAGGCCATGTTTTTAGAGGAGAAGGCGTATTGAATACTGCTATGGCGAGAATTAGGACAGGTGGTACTTTAGATGCAAACCAAAAGGCTGCCTTAGAAAGAGAAAAAGAAATAAATAATTTTTTAAAACAACAGCATAGCAAATAGCTTTTTGACAAGAAAAAGTTGCCTTGAAAATCAATTCAAGGCAACTTTTCTTATTCGATACCACTTTTTTTCATATTTTTTTCCATTTATTTTAAGTTGTTTTTGGTA
>CALIQN010000096.1 GCA_938044045.1 uncultured Peptococcaceae bacterium | reverse complement strand
CTCCTACCTTCATAGCAATAAATGCAGTTTAAAACTCATTTGATAAAAAACACCTTAATACTATCTAGAAAAAAAGCGAGCTACTTAAGATTATCTTAAGTCACTCGCTTTTTTCTTGATTTTATTTTTAAACCCTCATCATGATAAAAAAGCTTCTTCCACACTAAAGCCTTTTTATCACTTCTTCAGCAAAAGCTTTAGTACCAACAACTTTTGACTGATTATCTGCAATATCCTCAGTTTTAATATTTTCCATCAACGTCTTTTTAACAGCATTCTCTATCATAATGGCAGCCTCTTCATTTTGAAGGGCAAAACGAAATAGTAAGGCACCAGATAAGATAGTTGCCACAGGATTTGCAACATCCTTACCTGCAAGATCTGGGGCAGAGCCATGAGCTGGCTCAAATAAACTCACCTCACCACCTAGGCTAGCCGATGGTAACATACCCAAGGAACCTGCAAGTGCCGCTGCTTCATCGCTTAAAATATCGCCAAAACTATTTTCTGTCACAATCACATCAAACTGTCTTGGATTGATGATAAGTTGCATCGCAGCATTATCAACATATAAATGTACTACCTCTACTTGTGGATAGTGCTTTGCCTCTTCTTCCACAATAGCACGCCATAAACGTGAAGTTTCTAAGACATTGGCTTTATCAATAGAAGTGAGGTGCTTACGCTCACGTTTGCTTGCAAGTTCAAAGGCATCTTTTACAATACGCCTAATCTCACTTTCTTGGTAAGTCATCACATCATAGGCACTATCTTCTTTTCTGCCTTTTTCTCCAAAATAAATACCACCTGTCAATTCTCTTAAGATAACAATATCTGTACCTTTGGCAACTTCTTCTTTAATCGCCACCATATCTCGCAAAAAATCATAATAGAGAATTGGACGGATATTGGCATAAAGTCCTAAACGCTTTCTTATTTCTAAAAGGGCGCTTTCTGGTCTCAAAGGAAGCGGAAGATTATCATAACGTGGGTTACCTACTGAACCAAGTAAAACTGCCTGCACCTCAGAACTGGATTCTTTGCAAGGAGTGGAAA
>CALIQN010000095.1 GCA_938044045.1 uncultured Peptococcaceae bacterium | reverse complement strand
GGCAACTTTAGTCAATTCTTGAGGATTTGCCAAAATCTCAGGTTCTGTCATCTTTTGATTTAATTCTTCAAATTTATCATCTAAATTTTGGAGCTTTTCAAACATAATTGATTTCCTTTCCACACCACATTCATTTGTACTTCATTGTACTATTGTCGACTTGAGATTTCAATCATTTATAACATACCCTTTATAAACTCTGTTACAGTAGATAAGAAGGATAGTCCTCAACCAGACATCTTTTAAATCTCTCTTAAACTAGCATTTGGTAAATAGCTTTGGATAGTTTTTAAAAATTCTTCCATTTCTTCCTTGGAAAAGCTCTCATAATGTGCATTTTTCATAGCTTCTGCTTGTCTATAATTCTGTAAAAAATAAAGATACTCTCCTCTAATCTCCTTGGCCATCATTTCTACATTCTCTTTCGTATGCAAAGGTTTAATAAAGGTCGTCCTTAATTCATAGGCTACTCCGCTATTTTTAATAACCTCTAAACTTTGTTTTACTAAAGAAACCGAAAAATTTTTTATCCCTATCACATCACCATAAATTTCATGAAATCCTTTAATATCCATTGCTACATAATCTAAATAGCCTTTATCAAGCAAAGTTTTTAAACGCTCAGGGAAACTACCATTGGTATCTAATTTAATCAAATAACCCATGTCCTTAATGTGTTTAACAAAATCCTCAATTCTCGAAGAAAATAATGGTTCTCCACCAGTAATGCATACACCTTCTAATAAACTTTTACGTTTTTTTAAAAAGCTAAAAAAGGCTTCTTCACTTATGATTTCTTCATTACTTTCAATTAGACCTCTATTATGACAATAGGCACAATTAAAATTGCAACCACATAAAAATACTGTGGTTGCAATTTTTGTAGGATAATCAATCAAAGTCAATTTATTTAAACCGCCAATTTTTACCATAATTCCTCTTCTCTTAATGCGATTGGCTTATCTAAAATTTCTTTCCAAAGATAAGCTTGTTTTAAATCAATCTTTGGAGCGTTACTCCTATTTATCTTCTTTTCTTTATTGATACTTCTTTTTTCTGAAGATGTCTTAGCAAGGGATTTATCGGCTTTTTTCTTATTTGGTTTTTTAGTCTTTTGTTGATTAATCTGATTTAAGTTTGTTAATTCCTGATCTTCTTCATAGCTGACTTTAGTTGGTTCATAATAAACATCTGTATCATGTTCAACTCTTTCAACATGAAAATCAGCAGCAGGCATCTCTGGCGCTATAAACTCTTCCTGCTTTTTTGACAACTCTTCCAATGTTCTTTTTGGTCGAGTTTTTGGCTGAGTTGATGTTTTTTCATACCCAACTTGCCCTGTTGATCCTTGTTTGTTTTCAAATAAATCTTGCCTTCTTTTGGCATTTTTCTTTGCGGATAAGATAACTGAAATCGCTATCCACGCAAGAAATATTAACGTACCTTCCATAAGCTCACCCAACTTTATTACGGTTTGAGTTATTTTAATGAATCAATAATTATAGACTTTCTTTCTTGTCCTCACTAGGCTTACCACCAATGGTTTCACGCATTGCTGTATCCGCCTTAATATTCATCATCTTATAATAATCCATAACACCAAAATTACCATTTCTAAAAGCTTCTGCCATCGCAAGAGGTACTTCAGCTTCAGCTTCCACAACTTTAGCATGCATCTCTTGAACTTTTGCTTTCATCTCTTGTTCTTTTGCTACTGCCATTGCTCTTCTCTCTTCTGCTTTTGCTTGAGCAATGTTTTTATCTGCTTCAGCTTGGTCAATTTGTAACTCTGCCCCAATATTTCGTCCAACATCAACATCTGCAATATCAATAGAAAGAATTTCAAAAGAAGTACCAGCATCAAGACCCTTAGAAAGTACTGTCTTAGAAATGCTATCAGGATTTTCTAAAACATCTTTATGACTTGCTGAAGACCCTACTGTAGAGACAATACCTTCCCCAACACGAGCAATAATGGTACCTTCACCAGCACCACCTACCAAACGATCAATATTAGCACGTACAGTGACACGAGCTGTTACCACGACTTGAATCCCATCTTTTGCCATCGCAGCAATAGGGGCGGTTGTGATAACTTTTGGGGTAACAGAAACCATGACAGCTTGTCTGACATCACGCCCAGCAAGATCAATGGCTGCGGCTCTAGAAAAATCAAGCGCAATACCAGCACGTTCTGCAGCGATTAAAGCATCAACAACACGATCTACATTACCACCCGCTAAAAGGTGTGCTTCTAGCTTTGCAATTTCTAATTCTATTCCGGCTTTTGTTGCTTTTATTAAAGGCAAAACAATTGCTGCTGGCTTAACCTTTCTTAAACGCATACCAACTAGGTTTGCTAAACTCACACGTACATTAGCCGCCTTAGCAGAAACCCATAACCCCATTGGTATAAAGCTAAATAAGATAAGAAAACCTAAAATAACTAAAAAGGCAAAAACTACAGGTAAAACAACTGCAAAATCCATCATTTGTACTCAACTCCTTATCATTTATACATTAATCTGTTCAACAACATACCAAGTACTTTCCGCTTTAATCACCTTGACGCGTTCTCCCTGCTCAATAAACTCTCCTCTGGTAACAACATCTAAATGCTCCCCTGAGTCAAGTACTACAGTACCAGATGGGCGAAGTGTGCTAAGTGCAACACCTTCTTGATCAAGAAAACGGTCACTGTCTAAAGCCTTGGCGGTAAATCCATCTTCTGTTCTAAGCTCACTTGTGCGAATGAAGCGTTGTAAAAATGGAAATTTAATCAATACTTTGCCAGTAAGAGGAATTAAAATTGGTAAAAAAGCAATAATAACAGCGCTGTAAATGACA
This sequence comes from uncultured Peptococcaceae bacterium, assembly GCA_938044045.1. Lineage (GTDB taxonomy): Bacteria > Bacillota > Peptococcia > Peptococcales > Peptococcaceae > CALIQN01. Next base: position 1,683 of record CALIQN010000095.1, on the reverse strand, counting down.
CCACTACGTACATCTTCTGCCATTAAAAATGAACCCAAGATGATACAAACGATACCACTCACCCCAAATAGTCCAAAACCTGGAATAATGCCCTCTACACCTGTTAATAGCACCCCCACAATGACAAGAAAAACTGCCAAAAAAATCATTTTGTACTCCTTTTACTTTCTAAGATTACTATGGAAACGTTTCTTTGCATATTTTAACAAATATTGAAAACAATGTACATAAACAAAATAACTTTTTTATCTTCAGCTAACCTATTTTCTTTATCTGAACGTTAACAAACTTATCTTTTAAGACACCAAAACCGCCCCTTTTCAGTTTAAAAATGGACGGTTTTAAATTATTGAATTTTAATGTTGATTAAGCCTTATCATTTTTTATAAAGACATCAATTACCACGCTTTTAACCATTGATATATTTGCTCATAAGCCTCTGAATCCCATTAATAAACCCATTAACTAAAATACATAGCATCATTGTTAAAAGCGTTCCCCAAAGCATCTTAGTCATACTTGAAGTTCTCAAACCTTCAAAAAGCAAAGTCCCTAGTCCTCCACCATTTATCGTGGTTGCCACAGTAGCAATACCAATGACAGAAGTCATGGCCAGTTTTAGTCCTGAAAAAATACTATTTGAAGCGAGAGGCAACTGCACTTTATATAAAACTTGATTTTCTGTCATACCCATCGCTCTTGCCACCTCTACTAAACTATCATCAACCTCATCAAGGCCTAAGAAAAAATTACGCACTAAAATATATTGTGCATAAATGACCAAAGCCACAATAGCAGTATCTTTCCCTAAACCTGTCAAGGGAATCAAAAGGGCAAACAACGCTAAACTAGGAATACCATAAGCTAAGGAAAATGCATAAACTAAGCTCTGACGTAGTAAAGGGTGATTTCTTGCAACAAACACCAAACCACTGGCAAGGATAATTGCAAAGAACATTGCCACACCTGCTAAAACGACATGATCTATAAGTGCTGCCAAAATTTTATCATAAGAAGTCAATAAATATTTTAGCATTGGTACTGACCCCATAGGCGCTCTTGTATTTTAAGGGTATCAAGTAAATTTTTGACAAAAGTTGTTTTAGGTGCTTTTAATATTGCCCCTGGCCTATCAAATTGACAAATCTTGCCCTCATCCATAATCATCACCCTATCTCCTAGTAAAAATGCCTCGTTAATGTCATGGGTCACTAGGATAAAAGTCTTGTTTTCTAATTGCTCATGGATAGCCTTAAGTTCTTGTTGCAAAATAGTGCGAGTTATTGCATCTATGGCACCAAAAGGCTCATCCAATAGCATTAATTTAGGATAGGCTGCCAAAGCTCTAGCTAGACCCACACGTTGTTGTTGTCCACCAGAAAGGTGTTTAGGGTACTTATCTTGGTATTCTTCAGGCAAAAGATGAATTAATAAAAGCAACTCTTTTACTCGTGCTTCTATCTTTGACTCATCCCAGCTTAATAGTCTTGGTACTAAAGCAATATTTTCCTTTATTGTAAGATGGGGAAAAAGTGCGATTTGTTGCACAACATAGCCTATTTCTCTTCTTAAGCTGACAAGATCTAGTGTCACACTATCCTTACCCTCAATATAGACCTTTCCGCTATCCGGCTCAATCAGACGATTAATCATTTTTAAAGTTGTTGTTTTCCCACTACCACT
>CALIQN010000094.1 GCA_938044045.1 uncultured Peptococcaceae bacterium | reverse complement strand
TATACATTTTATGAAAAAATATTTATTAAAAAATAAAAAATATGCTTGACAAAATAAAAAAGGTAGTGTATTATTAAATTACAAAATAAATAAACTTAATTTTAAAGTGAAAGTTGAGGCTACAAAATGAAAAAAGATATTATTGATAAGATTGAAGATTTAATACAGATGGTTGATAAATGCAAAGGGTCGTACTTTTGGCGTCCTGCTAGCTCATCAAGTACAAGACGATGGAACGAAAGTAACCGGGCAATTCCTGAATTTTCTTGGACTGAGGGCGGGAACAAATATACAGCCGAGTTTGTATATAGAGAAAGTTGCCACAATGTATACGCTTATGGCGTATACACAAGGAATGGCAAGAAAACAACATTAACAGCGATTAAAAATAGTTTAGAAAGATTGAGAGGCAAGAAAATATATCGCATAATTTAGATTTATTAGGTGAAGCACTCGAGGAGTTCGGTTGTGGTGCGGATTATCTAATTGAGCATGGTGCTGAAGCGTGCGACGTAACTATCAGGTGTTATCTTTTGTGTGAGTGTATAGCCGAAGTAATGAACGAAATAGAAGAAGATTTTGAAGAAGTCGAAGGCTTTATTGCTTTTGAAGAAATCAGAATCAGAGAGAGAAATGAGGAAGTCATATGAGTATTAGTGATGAATTAGCAAAAGAAGACCTTTATAAAAAAGCTCTAGAAAGAGCTTATGCGATGAGTCGAAAGGAATTAGAAAAGCTTGTAAATAATGTAAATGAGTTTAAAAGTTTTCTCATCTTACAAGCAAAACATCCTAGATTTAATGCTAGGAATATTTTATTGATAAAGGCTCAAAAGCCTGAAGGAACCCTGTTTTTTGATAAAAAAACTTGGGCAAGTGACATTTGTGGTAATAGAAAAATTAAATCACAAGAGAGCAGTGTTAGACTTATTGTTCCTAGATTAAATAATCGTGGTCAATATGAATTAAAAGCTGTCTTTGATATTAGCCAAACAAATCACCCTAAAGATTATGACTTAAGTCATGTAATAAAAAAGAATATTAAACGTCTTGAAGAATCTCGAGTGATTAGTCAAGCGATAAAAGAATGTGTTGAGCCTCAAAAATTAGAACCCCAAATTCAAAGCCCACAAAAGAACCCAATTTTCAAGGATGATTATGAAAAAGGGCAATATTACATCAATAAACACTTAGAAAAAAAACGAGGGCAAGATGAGCAGTTAAAGGAGAATCATTTACTTTCTAAAGCCATTGCCTTTGTCTTAGCAGTAAGATACTTTGAAAATTTCACTGAAAAAATAAATGAAGATGGAAAATCTTTAGAAAACAGTTTTCGTGTTTGGCAACAAGGGGTTCAGGAGGTGATGGCAAAAGATAAAATCGAAGGATTAAAAGCAGTTGGAATTGTAGCATCTACAGTGAATAAGCATGCTAGGGATATGATTTACAAGATAGATAGTAAATTAAATAATAGATATTTGCAGCTAGAGATGAAAAAAGAGCTTGTAAATGACTTAAAGAAGACACTGGAGAAAGATTATCTAAGAGATAAATCCATGGAAATTCAAAGAAATCTTCCTAAAGGTGTCACTTTAGAATATGGTGATTAAAATGAGAGATATTCAAATTAAATTTTTTCCGAAAAGGGAAAAGCGAAAAAAAGGCTATGTTAAACATTTTATTAAGCGTGCGATATCCCCTAGAGGTGGAATTTGTTTTGATATGCACCTTATTTTAATTCTTTATGTATTTTTCTTATGTATTGCTCTTTCAATTCCTTTCTCTCAAGCTTTTATTACCAATAGCAATCTTAATGCTATGGTAAAACTTGTGGTAGAAGATGTGGAATTTAGAGGTAAGGTCGATGGAGAAACCACAGCCTTTATTGACCAAAAACTTGTGGATTTTAACCTGAATGGAAAACATCCAACCTATTCTTTTTCCGGTAATATCAGGGGCGATGGGAAGATACAACTTCAAGATGAATTTGTCTTTGAAATTACTGTTACAGATACCTTAAAATTTGCCAACTTTTTTGATGGAGGTTTCAGTATAGACCTTCCTATTACAAAAAAAGTAAAGGGCTATAGCCAAAATTTCTATAGAGATAGTGAACTATAGGGAGGTTATAGTATGGATAATCAGAGTTTTGGCTTTGAAATAGGTTTATCTAAAGTTGTTATAATTTTAATTTTACTAGGAAGTTTTTTTGTTTTAGTTTTTATGACGGATTATTATCAAGTGATGAACTTAAAAGAAGGTGCCGATAACATAGTTAAACGTGTTATCACAATGGAAATGGAGAAAAAAATAGAAGATGAGATGTCTAGACAGAGAATTATCTCGTTTGACATCAATGATTTAAAAACAAATGTACAAAATCAAGTGGAAGCCCTAAGCCAAAGTAAGCTGAAGAGCCATTTTACGCTTACAAACTTAAAAATAGAAGAAACGGATAAATTCTATTTTTATTACGAGGGAATTATTCAGTATAAACCACTGCTTTTAAATACTAAGCTACTAAAAGATGATATTATCTTTGATATTCCCATTCATGGTAGAAGTAAATTTCAGCGTTTTGACTGGGAAGATCGAGCAGATGGTAGTGTGATTACTCAATGATTACCTTTGAAAATTCTATTTTAATATTAATCATTATTTTATCCCTTGTAGGTTGTTTGACAGATATAAAATCTTTAACTGTACCACTTATACTACAAGGGATTTTGTTTTTTCTTTGCCTGGTATATCAGGTAAAGTTTCAAGCATTTTATCAAATGAATTTACTCATTAACCTTATTGCCTTTATACTATACTTAAAGACCAAAATAGGTGGGGCAGATAAAAAACTAATACCTATTCATGGGTTTCTAATACCGACCTTTGGTTTGATCATTTATTATTCTTTTCTTTCAGTGTGCTTTTTGTTTTATACTGGTTTTAAGAAATATAAGGCTATTACTAAACCACTACCATTTTATCCTGCTATTGTTGTTTCTTGCTTTCTAGCTAAATTATTGGCTTATATTGTGATGGAAATGTAAAGGAGAGAGAATATATGGCACTAACATTAGATGACATTTTAAGTAAGCAAACCATGCCTGAAGATGGTTTAATAGATTATCATGTTACTTATAATACAATTGAACGAGAAAGAGAAAAGGCAATAGAATACAGTGTTAAAAAATTTTTCTCAAACAAAATAAGAAACGAAGAGCAAAAGCGAAGTAAGATGGCAAATACAATTTCTTTTTCAAGAGAAGATTTGTATGAACAAGCTAAATATTTAAGACTAGAAGAAGGCTTAAATATTGCTTATTTAAGTGACTTATCAAAAAATGCCTTATTAGAACATAGTGCTTTATTAGAATTAGCTCTTGATTATGCGATACTTGATTACGCAATAAATGAAGTGGAGAGTGAGGATTATGTTAAAGAGTAACAAGATAAATAAATCTATCTATCAAATCTTTCATAATGAAGAAGACTGGTGTGATTTTTTACACTACTATGCTTATCATACCAATCAGTCTTTTAAGACAAATCTTATTAAATTTTATTATGCTAAAGATGATACAACTAAAGTTGCTAAGATTACCTTAAAACCATCTATAGATCAGGAAGATATAGAAGCATATATCTCAAAAAATATTCCTAATATACGAGGTAGGATGCGAACAGTTGCTCTATATACCTTACGCTTAACAGAACTCTTACTAAAAATAAGATTGAAAGTAGCACCTAGATGGATGATAGCAAGGTTTAGAGAGAATTTTTTAGAAGAGGAATTTCCATTAGCTGCTACTTTAGCAATTTTTCGTTTTGCCAGTGATTATATCACTATGGTAGAAGAAAAAGTAAAAAAGGAAGAGCATCCTTGCTTCTTGCTTTCTTATAAAGATTTAAATGAAGAGCCTTATAATCTTATGCCAGAAAAAATAAAAACCTATATTCCTAACATTCATGAACAAAATAATCTATCCAATCAGGATAAGGTTGTTCATGTAATTTATTATTTAGATAATGAAAGATGGTTGTATTATGTAACTGAATACGACCCTTTAACTGACGATTGTTATGGACTATTAATTGATAATGATGAAGCAAGATGGGCTTTTTTGAATCTTAGAAAATTAAAATATTTAGGCGTTAAGCGTTCAGTGATTGAGTCTTTGCCATCATCTTTTTCTGATTTAAGAAATATTTTGACAAAACATACTTACCTTAGTAAAAAAAGTTTGGATAAAATAGTGAACTGAAATAGTGAGGTAAATTATGCCAATTAACAGGTTTAATCAAATCGTTTATTCTCAAATACAGGCTTTAAAAGACAATCCTGAAGCGTTAATACAATTTTTTAAGACACTAGGGAGAAATGAAACCTATGGCTTTAAAAACCAAATAAGTATCTACCACCATAGACCAGAGGGCAGAGCTTTTGCGAACATAGAATTTTGGCAAAAGCAAAACTATACCTTTAAAAAAGGGCAAATTGTTGGTGTGCCAATGTTGGTTAAAGACAGTAGGGGAAATATTTTTATAAAGAATTACTTTGATATGACTCAGACTGAGCCTAAGCAAAATAAGAATGCCAAT
>CALIQN010000093.1 GCA_938044045.1 uncultured Peptococcaceae bacterium | reverse complement strand
AGCACCAGAAGGCAAAGAATTTGACGCTTGGTTGGTCAATGGTGAAAGATACTATGCGGGTAAAGTTTTGAAGGTGGGTGAAGCATTTGAAGACCTTAAAGACCCTGAAAAACTACCAGAACTTATTGTTGATGCAACTTGGAAAGAGAAAGAAGTAAAAGATAAGGTTGTTATATCCTTTGACTTGAATGGTGGGCAAGGCTCTTATCCAAATGTAGAAATTGCTAAGGGAGATAACTATACCTTGCCATATAAGAGTGCAGTAATCGCACCAGAAGGTAAGGTGTTTGATGCTTGGCAAGTTGAGGGTCAAAAGCTAAAAGAAGGGGAGAAGATTACAGTCACAAAGAATATGGCAGTGATGGCACTTTGGAAAGATAAACAAGCAGAAGATAAGCCTGATCAAGGTAGCACAAGCAGTAGTTCAGGTGGTGGCTCAAGTTCTACCTATCAAGGCGCAAGCCCAACTTCAAGTATTAATTCCAAAGACTACAAGGGTCACTGGGCTGAAAAAGTTATTGATTATAATTTGTCAAAAGGCTATTTCAAAAACATTTCAACTAATGAGGCCTTTGCACCAGAAAAGGCAACCACTCGTGCTGAATTTGTTACAGTACTTGCTCGTTTGGCTAAAGTGGATGGAAGTAAGTATGACAAAGTAACTTTTAAAGATGTTGATAAAAATGCTTACTATAGTCCTTATATTGCCTGGGCAAAAGAAGAAAAGATTGTCTATGGAACAGGTAATGATTTGATGAGTCCAAATAAGACAATCACTCGTGAAGAAATGGCAACGATTCTTTACCGCTTTATTCAGGTACAAAAAATTGCTATTAAGCAAGTAGAAGCGACAAAGAAAGTCTATACGGATGAAAATCTAATCGCTTTATGGGCAAAAGATGCAGTAGGGGAAATGAGTAAGTATAGTATTTTACAAGGTAATAATACTGGGGACTTTAATCCTAAAGGTTTATTTACTAGAGCACAATTGGCACAAGTCGTTTATGTCCTTGAAAATCAGTAAAACAATTTAATAGTGTGAAATAAAAAAGTCACTTCTCTTATGTAAGAGAAGTGACTTTTTTGGTTTGTTAAAAATAAATTGACTTTTCCAAGGCTGTTATACCCTACTTTGCATGCCTCCAGGTATCACTTTAAAACTTTCGGGAAGCTCACCATTGATATTGATACTATTGGTTTTAGAATCCCATGAAATATCTAAATCTAGCGTTTTTGCTAGAAATTTCACAGGCACCAAAGCCCTACCATTAACTATGACAGGTGGGTAGGTAAATTTATAATAATGGTATTCACTATCTGGTGAAGGTGGTGGACCTTCCGAATCCATTAAAGCGCTAATATCAGTATTGATAACGATATGTGTTGGCAATGCTAATGGATGATACTTGTAGTTAATAGAAAATCTTGTATTACCTAAATCAGAGTATGCGATACCAAACTCATCATCAAATCCTACTTCTAATCCTAGAGCATTAAAGATAGGACGAATTGGCAACAGTGTTGTACCATTTCTGATAATGGGTGGTTGATCAAGTTGTACTTGAACATTGTTGACAAAAACAGTAGGTATTGGCTTTGCCCATACTGCTGTAGAAGATAATGAAATAATGATAACTACAAGTAAAGATAACCATTTTTTCATTGCTATCCCTTTCTTTATTCTTGAGCGATCTTAACTATTGATTGTATTAGAGCTTGTAAAAAGGTGGGGTATTGCTTTTTACAATTTTATTTGAAAATACATCAACGAAACTTTTTTCAACTAATGCACCATCGGTGATAGAGTAATATTTTATCATAGTAGGATCTGGACCATGTCCTCCGCCATAGGCATATTGGACCGTCTCTTCTTGATTAAGTGTTAAAGTGCTTTTTGTTGTACGTGTACCAATACCGTACCATAAATCTATAATTATTGATTCATAATCATCAGTATTATATTCACCTATCATCATAGTAATAACTTTATAAGTATTATTTTTTAAGGGATGGATAAATTTAATGAAAGTAGTATCATATTCATTTTGACTAATCCATGTACCTACAAGAGGATCATCGGATGGATTTGGGGTGTATTTATCGATTAATAAACTAGCTTTTGCTGGTAGGGGAGAAGCGTCTCTTTGGTAGAGTTTTCTTTCACTAGGAGAGGTCGTTTCACCAAGAGAAACGATTCTATATTTACTATCCCAATTGGTTTGAATATTTAATGCTTCTGAAAATGCTCTTATCGGTAAATAAATACGATTGCGATACGTACTTAAGGGCACATCTAAGGCGATGGTTTGACCATTTTTTGTGAATGATTTCTTATTGACGGTGAAGACTAAAGTCGTATTATCTTTGGTGATGGTAGCTTGTTTGGCAGCTTCGTTCCAAATGACTTGAGCATCAAGTGCTTCAGCAGCAGCTCTTAGTGGGAGTAGGGTTCTACCATTAATGACTTTTGGATCGGCATCAGAGGCAATAAGTGCACCATTTGTATTGACAGTAACAGGCATAGGGGTCTCAAAAATAGGTGTGTCATAGATGTCAAATGCCTGAGCAGGAGAGCTGAGCAATAAGGAAGAGGCTAATAACAATACAGCTAATTTTTTCATAAATAGACTCCTTTAAAATAATAATAAAATTGAGAATATAGAGGTTATTTTTTAGTTTTTAGCTGATTTACCACCTACTTTTTAGAGATAGTATGGGTTTATAGTATCATAATAAATCAGAAAAATCTTTCAAAAAATATTAAGATCACAATAAGTAGCAAAAGACTACCAGATACGAGTACATCACATAGACAGTCCGATTGTTGTTTAGCTGGTCATGATGGCCGTTTCTAAAAAGTGAAGATAGATTAGGGATTTAAAAATAAAAAAAGTGGCTAGTATAGCCACTTTTTAACAGTTGGAACTACTTTAAAGCTCCTAGATGGAGGTGAGGGGAGTTGTGGTCAATGCCTAAAACTAGCTTAATAGAGCTTTGTTTTAAGCTAGTTGCTACGAATTCGCTACGAACTCTGAAAAGGTATTAACAACCGCCTGCGTGTCTTTAGTTTGATGCGTGTAGATTTTTAGTGTGGTTTCTATGTCGCTGTGGCGCATTCTTGCTTGTACGTCTTTGATGTTGATGCCTGCACGAATTAATAAAGTGCAATGTGTATGACGTAAGCCATGAACGCTAATAATTGGGATCTTAGCTCTTTGACATAAGCTTTTTAATTGCTTATTTGGGTAGCTAAGAGAATGACATTGATTACTGTTCCTTGCTGGGAAAACCAACGTGCTTAATCTATATTTTGTTGCTTGTACATATTGCCATCGTCTTAACGCTGTTAATGTTTCGTGATCTAAAGCAATAACAGCATGCGAGGCTTGGTTTTTGGTTTCGCCAATAATGATTTTATTGTCATAATCTACGGTCAACGCCTTATTGATGGACAGCGTTGCTTGCTCTAGATCTATGTCAGACCATTTGAGGGGCAATACTTCTTGTCTGCGCATACCTGTATACGCTAGGAGGCGAAAGAGCGGGTATATCCATTCTCTGTTATCATCTTTACATACTTGCATGAGTGCTTTTAACTCATGTGCTTCTAAATATTTTATTTTTTGTTCGCTAGTAATTTGTGACTTAACTTTGATTACTCTATCGCAAGGGTTGTTGTTAATATAGCCCTCTTGAACAGCATAGGTTAGTATTTTTTTGCAATAAAAGTAAATACCATCTGAGCGTATAAAATTCGTAGCCCAAGCATTTACAGCTTTTTGCACCATCTGCTTAGTAATGTTCTGTATCTTAATTTTGCCAAATTTGGGAAGTATATGGTGTTTGAAAATAGAAATAGTTTTATTATAAGTGCTTGCTTTTACGTTTAGTTTATAAGTTTCTAACCACTCTTCATAAACATCTTGATACGTCTCTAATTTCGGCTTCTCTTCCAAACCATTCACTCTAATATTATCAATCCAGTCTTGCGCAGCCTTTTTCGTCTTAAAGCCTCGCTTGTGTGGTCTGATCTCCTTACCAGTTTCGTCCTTTCCAAGATACGTGCTGGCATGGTAAAATGTGCCTTGATTGTTTGTATATTTTTTTATTGCCATGATTTTCTCCTTTCGTGCATGTCGGGGGATATGCGAAGGGAAATCATAGCCAAAACCTCTCTGCTATATTACAGAGAGGTTTTTATTATATTTGTTTATTTAGTGGTTATTACAAAAAATGCAACAACCACTTTCTCTGTAGCAAAACAATCTTTCTGATGTTTCTGTTCCCCTTACTGTATTGGCGTACAGTAAGGGGA
>CALIQN010000092.1 GCA_938044045.1 uncultured Peptococcaceae bacterium | reverse complement strand
TTTTCGCCAATGCGTTCGGTCATTGATTTCCAGCCAGCCCAATCGTCTTCATCCAAGCCATCTTCGATAGAAATAATAGGATATTTTTTAATCATTGCTTCATAGAAATCAATCATTTCTTCTGCTGTTTTTTCAACACCTTCACCAGTCAAGTGATACTTGCCATCTTTATAAAGCTCACTTGAGGCAACGTCAATCGCAATGTAAACATCTTCACCTGCTGTGTAACCTGCTTTTTCTATCGCTTCCACAATGACCAAGAAAGCGTCTTCATTGGATTTTAAATTTGGTGCAAAGCCACCTTCATCACCAACTGCAGTGCTGTAACCTTTGTCTTTTAGGACAGCTTTTAAAGCGTGGAAAACTTCTGTGCCTACTTTTAACGCTTCTTTGAAAGTAGGGGCGCCAAGAGGCATAATCATAAATTCTTGAATATCAACAGTATTGTCAGCATGCTTACCACCATTTAGGATATTCATCATTGGTGCTGGCAAGACTTTGGCATTGGTGCCACCAATATAACGATAAAGTGACATGTTGCTTGCCTTAGCTGCTGCCTTAGCACAAGCCAAAGAAACCCCTAAGATAGCATTGGCACCAAGGTTTGCCTTGTTTTCTGTGCCATCTAAATGAATTAAAAATTGGTCTATCTCCACTTGCATTCTCACATCTTTGCCAACAAGTTGTGGGGCAATGATGGTATTGACATGGTTGACCGCCTTAGTTACCCCTTTACCAAGGTATCTCTTTTTGTCCCCATCACGAAGCTCTACAGCTTCAAATTGACCTGTAGAAGCACCTGATGGTACAATCGCACGCCCTAAAATCCCATTTATAAGACAAACATCTACCTCAACAGTAGGATTGCCTCTTGAATCCAATACTTCTCTTGCCTTTATTGCTTTAATTTCAAACATCGCTTTATCTCCTTGCATTTAATTTAATAATGATTTGCCTGTCATTTCAGTAGGTTGTTCCAATTGTAATAATGCTAGTATCGTTGGTGCCACATCACAAAGAGCACCATCGGATAATTGTTTGATTTTTTCAGATACCCCAACAAGATAAACGGGATTAGAAGTGTGAGAGGTAAAAGGTCTCCCCTCTTCATCTGCCATTTTTTCACAGTTACCATGATCTGCACAAATGAGTAGACTTCGCTTGTCCAAATCAAGGTGTGCATAAATTCTGCCAATGGCTTCATCAACGGCTTGCATAGCTGCTTTTGCTGCCTCAAGTTTCCCTGTATGCCCAACCATATCTGGGTTGGCAAAATTCACCAAGATAAAATCATAATCTTCTTCCATTGCTTCGATGACACTATCTGCCACTTCTTGAGCGCTCATCTCCGGCTTAAGGTCATAAGTCGCTACCTTAGGTGAAGGAATGAGTTTTCTATCTTCTTGATCATGAGGGGCTTCCACTCCACCATTGAAAAAGAAAGTAACATGAGCATATTTTTCTGTTTCGGCGATACGCATTTGGCGCTTGCCCAAACTTGAAAGATAGGCACCAAGGGTATTGTCCAAGCGCTGTGGCGGATAAGCGATATCAAGATGCTTTTCTAGCCCAGCTTCATAGGCTGTCAAAGTCACCATAGAAAGATCTTCTGCCTTTCTTTTGCGCTCAAAGCCATCAAAATCCGGCAAGATGATTGCCTTGGTCAATTCTCTCGCCCTATC
>CALIQN010000091.1 GCA_938044045.1 uncultured Peptococcaceae bacterium | reverse complement strand
CAAAGCTGAAAGAACGCTACATCAGAGAATACGGAAACAATTATGTAGCAAACAGCGTAAACAATAAAAAACTAATGGGTGTATTTCACGAATTCTGTGAGCGGAACAGTATCGTTCATGATAATGAAGCAATATTTAACTATTTGGGACTATTTGAGGGAAAGGACATCTCAAAGCAGCTTAGTTTTTTTGATGAAGTTTGACTAACGGAATTAAATATCTATGATTATGAGGCGATAGAAAAATAAAAATCTATCGTCTTTTCTTATGCAAAAAATTAAAAAGAGAGGAGGTGTGAGAAGTGGAATTTGATTATTTTTATAATCGGGACGGAGACCGTTTCAGCTACTATATGCTACCGAAAATCATAGTAACTGATGAAAGGTTTAAGAACTTATCCTCGGACGCAAAGATTTTATATTCTTGCCTTTTGGAGCGAACAAGCTTGTCTTTTAGGAATAAATGGCTCGATGAAGAAAACAGAGTATATATCATTTTCACTGTGGAAGAGATTATGGAAACTTTAGGAAGATCCAATAAGACGGCAGTCAAAATCCTTAACGAGCTTGATAGCACCTCGGGCTCTGCTGGCTTTTTGGTCTCTGCAAGTCGCTATCTTAACCGTCAAAAAGACGAGTGGCAGACCAATATGGAGAGTATGAAACATTTTCACCATACGATGTTTCATGGCAATGATATGGATACCACGATGTTACGCCTCGGGGCGATGAATATGATGCTCCATGGCGTGGAAGATCCTCAGATTGCCTACCGAGATTCCCTTTCTCAAGACAATGAAGAAACAGATAAGTATACCCTAGTCTTGGCTAATCCACCTTTTAAGGGGTCATTGGATTATGATACGACGGCAAATGATCTTTTGGCGATGGTCAAAACCAAGAAAACAGAATTACTCTTTTTAGCCTTGTTTTTGCGTACCTTAAAAGCAGGTGGACGTGCAGCCGTCATTGTCCCGGATGGTGTACTTTTTGGCTCTTCAAAAGCTCATAAAACCATCCGTCAAGAAATTGTTGAGCGTCACAAGCTAGATGCCGTGATTTCGATGCCTAGTGGTGTCTTTAAACCTTATGCAGGGGTTTCAACAGCTATCTTGATGTTTACCAAAACAGGCAATGGTGGTACCGATAAGGTGTGGTTTTATGATATGAAGGCCGATGGCTTTAGCCTAGATGATAAAAGACAGCCTATTGGTGATAATGATATTCCTGATATTATCAATCGTTTCCATCATTTGGCAGAAGAAGCTGATCGTAAGCGTACAGAACAATCCTTCTTTGTGCCTTTTGACGAGATTAAAGCCAATGACTTCGACCTTTCAATCAATAAGTACAAGGAAATAGAATATGAAAAAGTAGCGTACGAGCCAACAGCAGTGATTTTGGAAAAAATCAAAGCGCTAGAGACAGAAATCCAAGCGAGCTTTGTTGAGCTAGAGCGCTTACTCAATGAGGATGAAAAATGATAAAAGTAAAATTGGGGGAAGTAGCAGATATTTTATCAGGTTATGCATTTAAGTCAACACAGTTTAATACAGAAAAAAGAGGATTACCTCTAATCCGTATTAGAGATGTTGAAAGAGGATTTTCAGATACTTATTTTGAAGGTGACTTCGCTGAAGAATATCTGGTTCACAATGGTGATTTATTAATTACTATGGATGGTAGCTTCATTTTAAAAAAGTGGGCTGGTGGAGAAGCACTACTCAATCAACGAGTTTGCAAGTTGATTATTAGAGATAATAGAGTAGAAGAAGATTATATTTCGTGGATTGTTCCAAAGTATTTGAAAGAAATTGAGGATAAGACTCCTTTTGTAACAGTAAAGCATTTATCAGTGGCAAAAATTAATGAGATTTCTTTTGAATTACCTCATAGAAGTGAACAACTTGTAATATCAAACCAATTGAATAATATAAAAGATATATATAATCTTCGTTTGCAACAACTTTCAAAGTTATCTGACCTCGTGAAATCCCGATTTTACGAGATGTTTGGGGATCCTATTTTAAATGAAAAAAATTGGAAAAAATGTCATTTAAAAGATATAGCAACAGAAAAACTATCTTATGGTTCTGGCGCATCTGCAGTTGAATTTTCAGGTTTAAGATATATTCGTATCACAGATATTGATGATAATGGAAATTTGAAATCAGATGCAAAATCACCTAGTAGCTTTGATGAAAAGTATTTACTAAATGATGGGGATATATTATTTGCTCGAAGTGGGGCAACAGTTGGTAAAACATTCTGCTATTCAAGGCAAAAGCATGGAAGAGCAATTTATGCAGGATATTTGATTAGACTAGTACCTGATTTTAAACAAGTAAATTCAACATTTGTTTACCATTTTACTAATACAAAGTATTATGATGATTTTATATTTAAGGCTCAAAAAGCTGTTGCGCAACCTAATATAAATGCTCAACAATATGGAGAATTAGATTTTATCCTCCCCCCTCTAACTCTTCAAAACCAATTTGCAGATTTTGTGGCAGAGGTCGACAAATCACAATTGGCTGGTCAAATGGTGCTAAAATTATGGAGAAAATTATTAAAATTCAGTATAATAAAGCTATCTTTTTATGAAAAGTGAGAAAGAAAAATGGGAAATTTTGATTTTCTTCTAAAAAATGAGGCCTATGCGTCATTTTCAAAGGCCTGTGTTGATGCCGAAAATATGCTCGCAACTTCAACCGTTGCGACGGCTTTTATGTCACGTCGTGCACTCGAACAAGCTGTCCATTGGGTTTATAGTCATGATTCTTATTTGGAGGCACCCTATCGTGCGACCCTTTCCTCTTTGGTCTGGGATGAGGCTTTTAAAGACATCCTTGATCCTGAGTTACATAGTCAGCTGGTCTTATTAATTCGCTGGGGCAATCATGCTGCCCATGGTGGCGAGATTAAGGAGAGAGAAGCTGTTTTAGCCCTCCATCATCTCTATCAGTTTGCCAATTTTATCGACTATTGTTATGGCAATGATTTTGTTGAGCGAAGTTTTGACGAAGCTTTGTTGCCACTGGCAAAGACGATTAAAGTCCGAGAAACAGAGCAAGCCATTGTAGCCTTAAAGGAAAGCCTACCTGTCACCCCTGATTTTCATGAACAAATGGCAAGCCAGTCTCCGGAAGTACAAAAAGTGTACCAAGAAAAACGTGAGACAGCTGCCCAACGTCAAGAAGTTACTTTTAGTGTTGACCACTTATCAGAAGCAGAGACACGCCGACTCTTTATTGATATTGACTTGCGCTTGGCAGGTTGGGCATTTGGCAAAAATTGCCTTGTGGAGTTTCCTGTCCAAGGTTTGGAAAATATTTCAGGCAAAGGTTATTGCGATTATGTCCTTTATGGCAAAAATGGAAAGATACTGGCAGTAGTTGAGGCAAAAAAAGCTTCTATCAATCCGGAAGTGGGAGAAGTGCAGGTCAAACAATATGCCGATGTGATTGAAAAGGTCTTTGGCTATCGTCCGATTTGTTTTTTTACCAATGGACTAAAGCATTATATCATTGATGATAGTGGTCGCCGTCAGGTGGCAGGGTTTTATTCTCAAGATGAATTGCAACTGATGATGGATAGACGCCACTTGCAAAAACCACTACAAGATATTTCAAGCAAGATCAAAGATGAAATTTCCAGCCGATATTATCAAAAAGAAGCTATTGCACGTGTTTGTGAGGCTTTTTCAGCCAATCGTAGACAGGCACTTTTGGTCATGGCGACAGGCTCAGGCAAAACACGTACAGCAGTGTCCTTGGTGGACATCTTATCACGCCATAATTGGGTCAAAAATATCCTTTTCTTAGCTGATAGGACGTCTTTGGTCAAGCAAGCCTATGACGCTTTTAGAAAATTATTGCCGGATATGTCTGTCTCCAACTTTTTGGAGGATAAGGCAAGTGCGAGGTCTAGTCGGATGGTGTTTTCAACCTATCCGACCATGCTCGGTGCCATCAATGGGCAAGAAGAACTTAGCCAACGTCCTTTCACAGTTGGGCATTTTGATTTGATTATTATTGATGAGTCCCATCGTTCAATTTATCAAAAGTACAAGGCGATTTTTGACTATTTTGATGCACGCATTGTGGGCTTGACAGCAACCCCTCGTCAGGACTTGGACAAAAACACCTATGATTTCTTTAAGCTGGAAAATGGGGTACCAACCTATGCTTATGATTTAGATCAGGCTGTCAAGGACAAGTATCTCGTGTCTTATCATTCGATTGAGACCAAGTTGAAGTTACCAACAGACGGTTTGCATTATGAGGATTTGTCCCAAGCTGAAAAAGAGTATTTTGACAGCCAGTTTGAAGATGACAGTATGGAAAGGGATATTGACGGGACTAACTTTAATTCCAGTATTTTTAACCAAAGTACCGTCGAAATTGTCTTAGATGAATTGATGAATAAGGGGATTCAGACAGCCTCTGGTGATGAGATAGGCAAGACGATTATCTTTGCCAAAAATCATCGTCATGCAGAGTACATCAGAACGATTTTTAATGAACGTTATCCCCAGAAGGGTAGTGGCTATGCCCAGGTGATTGACTATAGTATCAAGTACTATCAATCCTTGATAGAAGATTTTAAAACAAAGGATAAGTTGCCACAGATTGCTATCTCTGTCGATATGTTGGACACAGGGATTGATGTGCCGGAAGTGGTGAATTTGGTCTTTTTCAAAAAGGTACGCTCAAAGATCAAGTTTTGGCAGATGATTGGACGAGGGACACGGCTTTGCAAAGATTTATTTGGGCCAAATCAAGACAAAGAAAACTTTTTAGTATTCGATTATGGGGATAACTTTGAGTATTTTCGAGCTGACCCTCAAGAGGGGCAAGGACGCTTGATTTTACCTCTTAGCCAGAGATTATTTAATATTAAAGTGGATTTGATTCGTGAGTTACAAGCCTTGGGCTACCAAGAGGATAAATTTGCCCAAAGCTATCGCAAACAGTTGGTTGATGAGTTGCATGGTCGGATTGAGAAATTGAGTGAGCTTGATTTTAGGGTGCGTATGGCACTGGATACAGTTTACACCTACAAGGAAAGAGAAAATTGGCAGGCTTTGACCATGGTCTCTAGTCAAACGATTCAAGAAAAACTTTCCCCTTTGATTTTTGATGAAACTAGGGAAGATGAGATGGCACGCCGATTTGATTTGTGGATGTTTCAGATTCAAATAGGGCAATTGAGCGCTAACCCATCTGCAATATACATTCGCCAAGTGATGGCTTCAGCACATGCCCTTGAAGCCGTTGCCAATATTCCACAGGTCTTGGCACAGTCTGATATCATCAAAAAGGTACAAGAGCCGGAGTTTTGGACTGAGGTGAGCCTGTCCGGATTGGAAAAAGTTCGCTTGGCTTTGCGAGACTTGTTGCGCTTTTTGGATAAAGACGAAAGAAAGATGTATTATGTCAATTTTGATGATGAGATTCTTTCGACAGTAGAGGGCAGTGCAGCCAATTTACAGGTGAATGACTTACGCTCTTATAAAGAAAAAGTCGAGCATTATCTAAAAGCCCACCTTGATGAAGCCGCTATTGCCAAGCTATACCACAATGAAAAATTGACCAAGGAAGATTTGCTTTCTTTGGAAGAGCTTTTGTGGGAAAAGCTTGGGAGCAAATCTGATTATGAGCGTGATTATGAGGATAAAGCCATTCCAAGACTGGTACGTGAGATTATTGGCCTAGATAGAGCGGCAGCCAATCGTGCCTTTTCTAACTTTTTGTCAGATGAAGGCTTAAATAGTAAACAAATCGCCTTTGTCAAATTGATTGTGGATTACATTGTAGAAAATGGCTATCTCGATAAGGCCAATCTGGCACAAGAGCCATTCAAATCTTATGGCTCAATTCAGACCCTCTTTGAATACCAAATGCCAGTCTTAAGAAACATTGTCCAAGTCATCGACGCCATCAACGCCCATGCAGGTGCCGTGGCATAGTATGGCAAGGTGATTAAGGATATAAGCTAACTTACGATAGACCTTGATAGGAGAGAATGACATGAGTGAGATTTTTGACAGCGTAAAGAGTTTTTTAAGTGGTCAAATGACAGTGGATGATTTTTTTGAGTCCAGTGCAGTGGTATGGGTGGATTGGAGAGAAGATGATAGTGACCTTATTGGGTATTTTAATGATTTGATGAAAGAGCCAATAGAGGTTCAAATGCTCGATAATGGTCAGCCCTATGGTGATGATATTCTTCTTAAAAAAGGTGACAAAGTTTGCTACATTCCTTATCAAGAAGTGATGGACAGGGACACGACAATAAAGTATTTCAATGATTGTATCAAACCGGAGTATGAAATCAGATGGTTTGTAGAAAGCTTGGGAAGTGATACCCTTGGTTTTGTGTTATTACCATCCCATGATTGGCAAAGCTTGGCAGAAGAATTTGGTCATACTAAGGTCAAAAATGCCTTTTTACCAATCACGCTTGAAAGCAAAATGTTTGATTTGGATGTTAATGATGTGTTTGATTTGATAGAATTACGAAGCAAAAATGAAACTTTGGACTTTGCAACCATTTTAGAATGGGTGAAGCTTGGTTCAGAAGAAAGGGCATTATCCGAACAAAAAGAGGATGGTATAATCGACTTAAAGACGTATTTAGAGGAGAAAAAGTGTCTCCAAGCCTTAAAAGATGACTTTATTGCCAAGTATCCTGACTTTATTTTTTAAGGGTACAGTCATAATGAGTTGAACTGATAAAAAGGTGCCATTTTTCAAAGAGTTTGGTGAGGTAGTCATGGAAATTTTAACAATAGATGAGCTTATCGCTTCAATTTTACAAGAGACTGAGGGACTAGATACTGAAATCACAGAGGGTATCCTCCTGAAAAAGCAAGCCATTCCTTATTTGGCACTTGAGGTGTTAAAGTCTAGTCTTGGACTTGAGAGGCTAGAGCAAACCTTTATTGACCTTATTTTAAGCTACAATTGGGGCAATATTGGTTTTTTGAGTTATCAATTTGGCTATGGCGATGAGGCAAGCCTGAGATGGCTCATTAATCGCAACTTGAACTATGAAGACTACCCAACACTTCATCAGCTAGGCTTAATCATTATTGCAAATGGTGATCCTTACACCCTTTTACTGGAATGTACATCAGGGCAGATTTATGCCTTGAGCAGTGAGCTGGACTATGATGAAAAAATTTTAATTGCCTCTGATTTTTGTGCCTTAGTGCGTGGTATGGGAACGGGGCAAGTCGCTTTTTGGCAGAATGAGGCAAAAGCATTTGTCACCTTGATGGATGAGCTTGCGCCACCAGAAAGTTTGAGCTTTTGGAAGAGTTTTGTTGGCTATTATGGGGATTAAATAGGAAGTGAAGTATAAAAAAGGCTTTTTGTCAGGGCTTGCCTTGTCCTGATAAAAAGCCTTTTTTATGTGATTGGTGTTTTTAGGTCTTTGGGGCTGGTGATATGATAGGATAGGCTCAAAATCATAAAAGTGCCTTAAATTTTTATTATTTGAGCAAATAGAACAATAAAATTTGGAGACTATAAAGATGACGATTCAACAATTACGCTATATTTTAACAGTGGCAAAAACGGGTTCCATTACAGAGGCGGCAAGACAGCTTTTTATCTCTCAGCCAAGCCTTTCTAATGCCATCAAGGAGATTGAAAAAGAGACAGGTATTGCTATCTTTTTGCGCAGCCGCACAGGGATCACCTTGACCAAAGATGGTCTGGAATTTTTGGGCTATGCGAGACAAGTTATTCAGCAAATGGAACTGCTAGAAGATAGATATGTGACTGCCTTGCCACATAAGGTAAAGTTTGGGGTATCGACACACCACTATAGCTTTACGGAAAATGCTTTTGTGGAGTTTTTAAAACGTTTTGGGCAAGAGCGTTATGAGTTTTATTATAGTGAGACCAATACCCATCAGATTTTAGACGATGTCAAAAATCGCACCTGTGACCTAGGAATCATTTATCTTTCCAAGGAAAACGAAACAGTCCTAAGGCGAGTCTTAGAAGATTATCAATTGGTTTTTACAGAGCTATTTGTAGCAAAACCACATGTCTTTTTACGAAAAGATCATCCTCTAGCAAAGCAAGCATCACTTTCGCTAAAAGACTTGGAGGCTTATCCAAGACTGAATTTTGCACAGAATGAATACGAATCTGTTTATTATGCAGAGGAACTTTTTAGTCATATTCCTACGGATAAGGCAATCCGTATCAATGACCGTGGTGCAATTGTCAATTTTCTTCTCGGTTTGGATGCTTATACCATAGCAAGTGGTATTTTTCCAAAATACCTCAATGGTGACAATATTATCGCTATTCCCTTGAAAGAGGATGAGTATATGAAGATTGGCTATATTTTAAATGTCAATCAAGAACTCAGTGAGTTAGGTAAGCTTTATATCGAGGAGATAAAAAAATATGCTCCTTAGATAGTTTTAACCTATGGATAAACATATTAAAAAAGTATTATCATTACTTTCTATTGATTTGATACTATAATCTATAGAAAGAGGGGATTAAGATGTCAATGGCTGTAATGCTTAATTTTTTGGTGTATTGTGTGATTAATTCCTTGACCCCTGGACCAGGCAATATTTTGGCACTCAATACCGTCACCAATTATGGTTACCAAAAAGGCAGACCACTATTTTTTGGCATTTTTGCAGGTTACTATGTGGTGCAAGTATTATGTGCAATTTTTGTCTATGGACTCAATGCCATAGTACCAGATATGATGATGGTGATGAAGTATATCGGGGTAGCTTATATTTTATGGCTTGCTGTTCATATTGCTATTAGTAAGCCTTCCACAGAAAATACAAATCAATCAGCATCTTTTTTAAAGGGCTTCATGCTCCAGTTTGTGAATGTCAAAATTTATTTATTTGGTATCACTGCACTGACAGGCTACATTGTAGAATTTGATCCTTCATTTACCTCACTTTTGTTTTTTGAACTGGTCATTGCGACCATCGGCACCATCGCAACGAGCCTATGGGTAGGGATGGGGCTTTTGATCCAACAATTTTATACCAAGCATTATCGGGTGATTAATGTGGTATTGGCATTGACCCTACTGGAATGCGTCTACAGTATGTTGAGATAAAGCGGATTTTTTATTAGAGGCAGAGCATGATAGGTTAAAAAAGACACCTTGAAATCAAATATGGTTTGATTTCAAGGTGCCTTTTTTATTATTAGGTATGGCAATTTGTATAATGACGATGCTATTTTTATTTTGTTCATACATGAATTAACTTATAATAGCACTAGTGAATATTGATACAATGGTACAAAAAATGATATGTCTAAAATAAGTCAAATTAAAGAAAGGATTTGTTCGTGTGAAAAAGAGCAAAAATTTTAATCTATTTCTAATGGATGGCGATGTTACGGGAAGGATTAAATGTACGCTTTCCAATTGGACAGGACTAGCTTATAAAATACCACGATCGTTTTTGGATAAGTATAAAGATAGACAGGATTTAAAGCAAAAATGAAGAGAGTGAACAAAGACGCCTTTATTTATCTAGAAAGATAAAGCGTTCTAATAGAACCATCAACGCACAATGTATGTGTACTAGTGAAGGCTTTGTTGTTTTAAAAGGTAGCATGATAGAAGAAAATGATTCTAAGTCTATTCCTAATTCAATTAAGGCTCTAAGAGTGCGATGTCAAGCAAATGGAGATATCATTTCTGGGCTATTACAAAAAAATTATTTGTTTAATAGTCCTTCTTATGCCGCTGCCTTTGTCCTAGGGATGAATACCAATGACAAAGTGGATTGGAAAACAAAAGATGGCATTACACTGAAAAATTTGGATGAAAATGAACTGTAAGGTCAGATTATACTTGATAAATAAGGACAAATGAGTTTGGTTTGTCCTTATTCTTATGTTATTTGGCAGATTAAAAGTGACAAAAAAATAAAAATATGCACAAAATCGCTTTCCTAGTGTAAAAAGTCACTTGTGTAAAAAAAAAAAAACAGTAATAATAGCTTAAACCAAAGAGAAAGGGGCTTACTTGGGATGAAAAAGTTAAAAAATTCCAACGGGGCTTTGCCAAAGAGAAGAAAGAGTAAGAAAAAAATAGCAATTGCACTTTTACTCCTTGCAGGTATTGCTTTCGGGGCAAAATCCTACATGGGTGGTAACGATAAAAATATTATTTCAGCAAGTGAGGTGGGTAACCTCGCTTTAGAAGATCTGAGTTCAAAGGTTAGTGCAAATGGGGAGGTCATTGCTGAAAAAGATGTCTCTGTTTATACAACTCAGACTTTACCTGTCAAAACCATTTTGGTGAAAGACAATACTTTTGTACAAGAGGGGCAAATTTTGGCGTATTTGGATGATAAGTCGCTTAGAAAACAAATCCAAGTCAAGGAAGCCACCCTTAGTACACAGGCAAAGAATCTTGCTCAGCAAGTGGCAATTGCAAAAGATAAGTATGAGGTGGCACAAAGTCTTTTAAATCAAGGTAAGACAGGGACAGTACTTTCGGCTGAAGCAGGTGTTTCTTCAGCCAAATCCACCTGGGAAGCGGCAGAAAAAGTCTACAGTGACTACAAAAAATCTTTGGAACAAGGCTACAATCCTGAGACCAGTGCCTACCAATCAACCCTTGAAAGTGCCAGACAAGCAGTTGCTTCAGCAAGACAAACTTATGAGCAAACAAAAGAACGCTATAAAGATAGTGCTGAGCAAAATTCAGCCAGTGTAAGTGAAAATAGGACAGCACGTAGAGATAGAGAAGATTTAACTTTTTTAAAAAATCAACTTCAAGAAGAATTAGCAACTAAAGATAGAGCACTTAAAGAAGAATCAGCTAAAAATGCTATTATTATAGAAGAACTGGCAAAACGTGAGCAGGAGATGAATCAAGCGAAAATAGCAATGGATACAGCTTCTGATAATGAAAAGGCTAATAAGACAATTGAATACAATACTAAAAAAGCAGCCTATGATAATTATAAATTACAAAATCCACTTTCCAATCAAGCAGAGAAACTTTACTATAAAACTCAAAATGACTTAAATAAAGTCATAAGTGACTTGGCAGGGGCAGAAAGTGATTATTCACGTACTAAGAGTGAAACAGAGACCTATGATAGAGCTAAAATCACACGCAAGCAAGAATTAGAAAATGCAGAATTTGCTTTAAAGAAAGCCGAAGAAAACTTAAAAACCATAGAAAGCCAAGGCGAAAGTAGTGGCAAGAGTCGAGAAGATGTCCTAAAGACCCATCGTCAGTCAGCTGATACAGCAAAAAAAGCCTATGAGGCAGCACTAAAAAATCTTGAATTGGCTGAAGTACAAGCCAAAAGTGAAGTCAAAACACTCTGGGATGGCTTAAATACTTCTAAAATCAGTGCTAGTGACAAGACGGGAGCGATAGAATTAGCAGGAATGTATCGTGATTTGGAGGATACCATTATTCGTGCGCCTATGTCGGGGACCATTACCCATGTTTATGCCAAAGAAGGTGTTGCTCCTAGTGGCGCACTTTTTGAGATTGAAGCCTTAGATCAGCTTTTCGCAGAAGTGAAGGTCAAGACACAAGATGTGACTAAAATCAAACCTGGCATGAAAGTCAAGGTAAAAAGAGATGGTGACGATGATCATGAGTTTCCTGGTGAGGTCGTGTCTGTTGGTCTTTCAGCAGAAGATACAGCCGCTGCAGCTGGTAGTGATAGCAAGAGTGCTTCAATATCTACCTCTAAGTCACCAAGCTTTAATGTGCGTGTCCGCCTTTTAGGACCACAAGGTAGTTTTTTAGTGGGGATGAAAACACGTGCAGAAATTATCTTGAAAGAAGAAAAATCAACTTTTAGTGTGCCACTAGAGGCTATCATTGTCCAAGATGATGGAAGTGAAGCCATTTTGACCATGGATCCAGGTGAAAAAGAAAATGAATATACCCTAAGAGCGGTTCCTGTCACAACTGGGGTCATGACAGATACTTCTATTGCGATTGAGGGCAAAGACTTAAAAGATGGTATGCAAGTCTTGATGCAACCAAAACAATATAGAGGTGGCGAGGTCGTGACGATGACGACAGACATTCCAGGAGAAGAGGGCAATAATGGATAAGGTGAGAGAGGCTGAAAATCGTGCCTTGATAGAAATGCGAGGTATCAAAAAGTCTTACTATATTGGGGAGCCAAATGAGCTAGAAATTTTACATGGGATTGATCTTTTTGTAGAAACAGGGCAATTTGTCTCTATTGTAGGACAGTCAGGCTCCGGAAAATCAACATTGATGAATATTATTGGGGCTTTGGATAGACCGACAGAAGGATCGTACTTTTTAAATAATGTTGATGTTAGTGAAGCCCTTGATGAAGAATTATCCATCATTAGAAATCGTATGATAGGCTTTGTCTTTCAGACGTTCAATCTAATTGGGCGCAGTACAGCTCTAGATAATGTCGCTCTTCCTATGCTTTATGCAGGTTATGGCAACAGAGAGAGCAAAGAAAGAGCAGAATATCTTTTGGATATGGTAGAGATGGGCGATAGAATGCATCATTTGCCCAATGAGCTATCCGGTGGACAAAAACAAAGGGTGGCGATTGCTCGAGCCATGGCAAATGATCCCGATATTATATTGGCGGATGAGCCGACAGGTGCACTAGACTCCAATACAGGACGTTTAGTTATGGATATTTTTCATAAACTTCATGAAGAGCAGAAAAAAACCATTTTATTTATTACCCACAATCCTGAGTTAGCGATGGAAACCGAGAGAGTCATGTTGATGACTGATGGCAATCTGGCTGAGGAGGTGCGCAAGTGAATCTACTAGAAAATATCAAGATGGCACTATGGAATGTACGTGCCAATAAAGTTCGTTCAGTTTTGACCATGCTTGGTATTGTCATCGGGATAGCAGCTGTTATTTCGATTTTATCGGTAGGGGATGCGATGACAGCCAAGGTCAATGATACCTTAAATTCTTTTGGGACAACCAATATCGTTGCCTATGTTATGCCTAGACAAGAGGATAATGGAGGCAGTGGCGCTGAGATGAAAACGAGTGATCGCATCAGTCTAGAACAAATTACAGATCTAAAAGAAAAACTTGGCGATAATATAAGAGGTGTCGGCTTTACTGTCTCAGCACCAGGCTATGTGGCAAAATATAAGACTAAAGAATCCAATGTGATGACCATAGGTGTGGATAGTGATTATCCAAAAATCAACACTGTCAAAATGATACAGGGACGTTTTATCAATTCTTCTGATGAAAACGGGAATAAGTCTTTTGTTGTCGTGTCTGATAAATTGGTAAAGAATCTATTTAATAGTGATAATAATCGTGCCATGGGTGCTAAAATAAGCATTGAAGGTGGCGAGGAAGGTTCAGAAAGCTACCAAATCATTGGGATTTATCGCTATGAAAAACCGCCAAGCCTTTTTGGTGGTAGCGCCAATGTATCGGATAAGGATTTGACAACTAATGCTTATGTGCCTTATACAACAGCACTAGAACTCAGTACTGATGAAGAGGCAGGGACGTTTACAGATATTATGATTTCTGCTAAAAATAGTGAGTCTGTTTCAAAGGTTGAAAAAGAAGCAAAAAGATATTTCCTAGAGCAGTATCGCTCTAACACCGACTGGAAAGTGGAGACTCAAGCTGTACAAAGTGCCCTTGAAGAAAGTAATAGCATGATGAAAATGCTATCCTTAGCCATTGCTGTCATTGGGGGGATTTCCCTACTCGTTGGTGGTATTGGGGTCATGAATATCATGCTAGTGTCTGTCACTGAGCGTACAAGAGAAATCGGGGTCAGAAAGGCCTTAGGGGCGACAAATAATAACATTCGACTACAATTTATTACAGAAAGTATGATCGTTTGTATGATTGGCGGCATTATAGGCGTCTTGATTGGTGGAGGCTTTGGTTATTTTGCCAGTTCCTTTATTCATGAAGCCAAGTTCCCCTCATTGACTTCTGTTTTAGTCTCCGTATCTTTTTCTATGGCGATAGGGATATTTTTTGGTTATTATCCAGCCAATAAAGCAGCAAAACTTGATCCAATTGACGCCTTGCGTTATGAATAATTAAAAAATCTCTCCAGTTTTGGAGAGATTTTTTTAATACTAAAAATAAAGTTAACTATGGAGAACTTTTATTAACTAGAGTATTAAACTAAAAAATTAAGGAAATAGAACCCTATAAAATGCTTTAAAAAGCTAAAATAAGTCACGGAAAATTACTCACCATATGATATAAGCTGATTTTTGCTTGTTTTTTTTAGAAAAAATGCTAAAATCATTAATATAGGTTAACTACATGAGTTGTAAAAATATGGAGGATTTTTATGCTGAGTTTAACGAAGTTGCTGACTGATGAAGGTTATTATGGGGATAGTTTACGTTATGTGAAAGAAAGTAAAAATCAAAGGCATGGGGTATCAGAGGGCAAAGGTCCAGTGGTGAGTTGGAATTATACGAGAACATGTAATCTCAAATGCAAACATTGTTATTCTTCTTCTGAGGCTAAGATTTATGCTAATGAAATGACAACTCAAGAAGCCCTGCGTTTCATTGATGATTTAGCAGAGTTTAATGTGCCGGTGATTTTGTTTTCAGGTGGTGAGCCACTGATTCGCCCAGATTTTTTTGATTTGGCACAATATGCAAGAAAAAGAGGTATTCGTGCGACTTTATCGACAAATGGGACTTTGATTACCAAGGAAGTTGCACAAAAAATTAAAGATAGTGGGATTGGTTATGTTGGTATTTCCATTGATGGCATAGAGGAAGTTAATGATACTTTTCGTGGTGTGGATGGTGCTTATAACTTAGCAATACAAGGCATAAGAAATTGTCGTGCAGTTGGTCAACGTGTGGGTTTACGTTTTACAATCAATCGTTCTAATTATCAAGATATTGATAAAGTTTTAGATTTATTGGAAAAAGAGGACATTGATCGCATTTGTTTTTATCATCTTGTTTATTCTGGTCGTGGAGAAGATCTTATCAAAGAAGATTTGACCCATGAAGAGACCAGAGCTGTTTTGGATAAAATTGTAGAGCGTACCCTTGATTTTCATCATCGAGGTAAGACAAAAGAGATTTTGATGGTGGATAATCATGCTGATGGACCATATTTATATTTAAAGTATTTGAAAAAAGATAAAAAAAGGGCAGAAAGTATCTATCAATTACTTTCTACTAATGGTGGGAATCGCTCAGGGATTGCCTTTGCCAATGTCGACAATGAAGGCAATGTCCATCCTGATCAGTTTACACAACATCATTATTTAGGTAATGTTAGAGAAAAATCATTTAAAGAAATATGGACAGATGAAGCGCAACCTCTCTTAAAAGGTTTAAAGGATAGAAAGCATTTGTTAGACTCAAAATGTCAAACTTGCACATGGCTCAATCTTTGCAATGGTAATTTTAGAGCAAGAGGTGAAGCGGTTAGTGGTGATTTTTGGGGCTTTGATCCGGCTTGTTACCTAAGTTTTGAGGAACGTCATTTTGTTTTGGAGGATAATTAATGAAGATAATGAGCTGGAATACAACCAATGCTTGTAATTTATACTGTGCACATTGTTATCGTGAGTCCGGTCAGCAAGCTAGCGGTGAGCTTGATACCCAAGAGGCGAAAAAACTGATCGAAGAAATTGCTAAAGCAGGTTTTCAGATTATGATTTTTTCAGGTGGCGAGCCTTTGATGAGGGATGATATTTATCTTTTGATTCATTATGCAAAACAATTAGGGCTTCGTCCTGTGCTAGGGACTAACGGTACCTTAATCACTGAAGAGGTGGCACATAAATTAAAAGAAGCCGGGCTTTTAGCAGCAGGTATTAGCCTGGATAGTTTAGACAGAAAAAAACATGATCATCTAAGGGGTATGGATGGTGCATGGGATAAGGCAATTAGAGGGATGAAAAACTGTCAAGCTGTTGGCTTACCTTTTCAAATACATACGACTATCATGGATTGGAATGAGTCAGAAATTACGGATTTGATGGATTTTGCTGTTACAGTAGGAGCGAGAGCACATCATATTTTCTTTTTAATTCCGACAGGTAGAGGGGAAGAGATTAAGGCGATGGCATTGGATAGACTATCCTATGAGCGTGTCTTACAACGTATCATGACCAAAGCCAAAGCTATCCCCATTGAGGTCAAGCCAACTTGCGCCCCTCAGTTTATTCGTGTAGCGGATGAGGTTGGTAAAAAACAACGTTTTTCTAAAGGCTGTCTTGCAGGCTTAAGTTACTGCATTATTAGTCCTAAGGGTGAGGTTCAGCCATGTGCTTATATGAAAATGGCAATAGGAAATGTCAAAGAGCGTCCTTTTGATGAAATATGGGAAACAAATGAAGTTTTTCAAAGTTTGCGTACGATGAAGTACAGTGGACAATGTGGCACTTGTCATTATGGTGAGCGTTGTGGGGGTTGTCGTGCGAGGGCGGCTTATTACCATAAGGGAGATTATATGAGTGCGGATCCCCTTTGTATTTTAAATAAGGAGGGTAACTAGATGCGTGTGTTAGATGATATTGATAGAGAGATACTCATGTCACTTCAACGAGGGATACCAATTGTTTCTCGTCCTTATCAAGCTATAGCAGAGGAGATTGGAAATATTACAGAAAAGGAAGTTATTTTTAGAATTGAGGCACTAAAGAAAGATAATATTATTAGGCGGATGTCAGGCTTTTTCAACTCGCCTAAATTAGGCTATGTTTCTACTTTGGTAGCAGTCAAAGCTAAAGAGGGTTACTTTGATGAGGCAGTAGAACTGATCAATAGTTATACAGGTATTACACACAATTATTTGCGTGAGCATAAGTATAGTATATGGTTTACCTTAATTGCGATTAACCACCAGACGATGAATCATATTCTAGAGGTTATCAAAGGTTCGACTTATGTAGAAAGTTTATTATCCTTTGATATGCAAAAACGCTATAAAATTGATGTGACCTTTGATGTGAGAGGGGAAAAGAAAAGTGGCTAATGAAATCACTTTAGACGAGCAAGCTATTATCAGAGCCTTGCAAAAAGATTTACCTCTTATGCCGGAACCATATAAATTTTTAGCCCAAGAACTCAAAATCACAGAGGAAGAACTCTTAACACATATTGAAAATCTTATGGCAAAAAAGGCATTAAAGCGTATTTCGGTTGCCCTAAGGCACAATAATGTCGGTTATAAGGTCAATAAAATGGGTGTGTGGCTTATTGCGGAGGATAAAATTGATGAAGTGGGCAGGATGATCGTCAGTCATCAAGCAGTAACACATTGTTACAGACGCAATCCCCATGAAGAATTTCCCTATAATTTGTATACGATGTTACATGCTAGGAGTGAAGAGGCCTTTGAAGCAGTTGTTTTGGAGTTAAAAAAAGAGATTGAAAGTATCACTCAAACGGAAGTGTCTTATTGTATGTTAACGTCTCTAAAGGAACTTAAAAAAACAGGAATGAAATATTTTATCGAAAAACCTGAAGAAGTCATCCAATAAAAAAGCCCCTCTTGACTTAGTCAAGAGGGGCTTTTTTGCCTTAAAGTGTGTGGTGTATGTTTTAGTCTTTTTCCTTTAACAGTTCAGTTAATTTGGCAATCAAGTAAAGCGCCAAAAGTAGAGAAAAACCGCGACAAACAATCAGTGCATTAATTGCTGTAAGAGAGTCAGAGTTATCTCCTATAAATATAAGAGGATGAGAAAAAAGAAAAAATAAACACATGATAATGATAATATTGATAGAGAGATAGATGATGATGTTTTTTTGCATAAAAGAATTTACCTCCTATCATTTAGTAAGAAATATTGTTATTTAATCAGTGATCAATACTTTATAAGGAAGTATTCACCATATTGAGGTGTCTTGACAGTGTACCAATTAGCGCCAATAAGTTTACCTTTGCTAAAAACTTTTCGATAACCGCTTTCTACACGATAATATACTCTGTAAGCCATATAAGCGTTCGTATTTGGAGGTACATTGAGTGTATAGCCTGTGTCACTAGATTTTGAAATATTTGTTGATATATTTAAACCAAAAATTTCCCCTGTTACAACTGTGCCGAAAGTGATCTTCTTGTTTGACGAAATTGATCCACCAACAGAATTAGTAGATATACCCTCAGAAACTCTTTTATGAGGACTCCATTCATAAGATGTTGTTACATTAGATTTATAATAATGTTGTCTTCCGTATAACTCTAGAGGATCTTCTAAATCTGAAATTGTTGATTTCTCAGAAGGTATTGTCTCAATACTATCTTCATTGGTATATTGAGTCTCTTCAGCAAATATTTGTGTTGGTGTCATAATCATTGAAGACAAAATCATTATAATCAGACAATAAGAAGTGAAAAGTTTTTTCATATCAACATCTCCTTTAATTAAAAATTGAGTTAACAAAGTACTAGCTAGCTACTTGTAACTTTATAATAGCAATATAAAATAGAATTGTCAATTAGCTTTAGCTTATTATAACTGGAAATAGACTTGGCAAAGTGAATATAAAAATAACCTACAGGCACTGGTCTTTTAGATGGTGCCTGTAGGTTGGTAGATAGAAAAGACTTAGTTTTTAATATCAGCTAAGAGTCCGCCACGCAAGAGAAGGTGCTCTTGACGTTGACCAAGTTCAATATCAAGGGCATAGGTCTTGCCGGTGCGTTCATTTTTAACGGTAACAAGTTTATTTTTGACGCTTTCCACAAGGTTGTCAAAATGGAGGGTATCCCCAACTTGGAAGTCTTCATAGTCATCAGGATTTTTAAAGGTTAGTGGTAGAATACCATTGTTGACTAAATTCGCTTTATGAATACGTGCAAAGGATTTGGCGATAACAGCACAGACGCCAAGATAGAGTGGTGCAAGAGCAGCGTGTTCACGACTAGAGCCTTGACCATAGTTTTCGCCTGCAATGATGACTGGTGGATTCTTGGCATTTTTGCAACGTTCTGGAAAATTTTTATCTGCCGGTGTCATGCAGAAATTGGCAAGATGAGGGATGTTGGAACGGAAAGGCAACAAAGAAGCATTGGATGGCATGATATGGTCAGTGGTGATATTGTCTTCTAAATGTGTGCAGACTTCACCAGTGAGACTATCTTGGATAGCCTTACCAATAGGCACTTCTTTGATGTTTGGCCCTTTTACAAGAGGAGTCTTGCCGATAAAGTCCTCATTTGGCTTGATGAAAAGGTTATCATCAAGGTTAAAGGTATCTGGGGTTTTGATATTTTCAAAACGTTTGTCACCATAAGGGTCTTGTAGAGTGCCGGTAATGGCAGAGAGGATAGCCGTTTCAGGGCTGACGAG
This sequence comes from uncultured Peptococcaceae bacterium, assembly GCA_938044045.1. Classification (GTDB taxonomy): domain Bacteria; phylum Bacillota; class Peptococcia; order Peptococcales; family Peptococcaceae; genus CALIQN01. Next base: position 4,340 of record CALIQN010000091.1, on the reverse strand, counting down.
ATAGACATCTGCTGATGGGGTACCACTGCGTGCGTAGAAGTTACGATTGAAGCTACGCAAAGAAACGCCGTTGGTATTTGGGGCTTGTCCCATACCGATGCAAGGACCACAACCAGATTCTAAGATTCTAGCACCAGCTTCTAAGAAGATAGTGAGCAAGCCATCGTCAGCGAGACGTTTTAAAATTTGGCGAGAGCCTGGGGCAATGACCAAAGAGACATCAGGATGGACAGCGTTGCCTTTTAAGATGGCAGCGCATTTTGCCATATCAAGGTAGGATGAGTTGGTGCAACTACCAATGGCCACTTGATTGATTTTTAAGCCAGTGAGTTCACTAGCAGGTTTGATTTTGTCAGGGCTGTGTGGGCAAGCAACCAAAGGACGAAGTTCATCAAGATTGATGTGGATGGTTTTGGCGTATTTTGCATCACTATCCGCACTAAGAGGGGTATAGATGTCTTCTCTACCCATTGTTTTTAAGAAAGCTTGGGTCATCTCATCAGAAGGAAAGATAGATGAGGTTGCCCCAAGTTCAGCACCCATGTTGGTGATGGTGGCACGCTCAGGAACGGTTAAAGTTTTGACCCCTTCGCCTGTGTATTCATAGCATTTATTGACGCCACCTTTAACGGTTTCCAGTTCAAGGACTTTTAAAATAATATCCTTAGCACTGACGCCGGTTTGCAATTTACCACTGAGACGGACTTCGATGACTTCTGGCATGGTAATATAATAGCTTTTGCCTGCCATGGCAGCTGCGACATCAACACCACCGGCACCAATAGCAAGCATACCAATGCCACCACCGGTAGGGGTATGAGAGTCTGAACCGATTAAGGTTTCACCTGGCACACCAAAATTTTCAATATGTACTTGGTGGCAGATACCATTGCCTGGGCGAGAGAACCATAGACCATAGTTTTTGGCAGCACTTTGGATAAAAAGGTGGTCATCAAAGTTTTCAGGGCCACTTTGAAGCATATTATGGTCAATATAGGCAACAGAGCGTTTGGTTTTGACTCGGTCAATGTCCATAGCTTCTAGCTCAAGATAAGCCATGGTACCCGTAGAATCTTGGGTAAGGGTTTGGTCAATTTTGATACCAATTTCATTTCCTGGAATCATTTCACCATCAGTGAGATGGCTGGCAATAATTTTTTCAACAAGTGTTGGCATAGTTTTCCTCCTCATATACCTCTGTAAGATAATAGTATTATAGCTTTTCTAGGGTTTTACTGCAATCATTTGCCAAGAGACTGATAAAATTTAAATAAAAAAACTAGCCTCTAGAGGCTAGTTTTTTAGTGCTTAAGATAGAGTTCTAGTTTTTGTCTGAATTCATTTAAGAGGGTTTCACGATAGTCTCTTCTATCTTGGTTTTCGATAATCTTATCAAGATCCATAAGTAAAATTTTAATATTAGCTTCAAATAAATCTTGTAAGAAGCTTGGTTCTTTTAAGTCACTCATTTTTTCTCTTCCTCTCTTAGTTGTTTTATGGGTTAATTATACCTTAATCTGACAAAATAATAAATAAGGGCTAGGGCTTAGATTAGGGTGGTTTTTGAAATAACGGGTATAAATATAGATAGATATTTTTAGGGAGGGACTAAACATGGAATTTATGGATGTGGTAAAGGGAAGACATTCCTGTAAAAAATTTGATTGTCGTCAAGTGGAAGAGGAAAAGTTACTTCGTATCTTAGAAGCAGGACGCTTGGCGCCAACAGCAAAAAACTTGCAAGAACAAAAAATTTATGTGATTCAATCTGAAGAAAATCTTGCAAAGCTTGATAAATTGACCCCTTGTCGTTATGGCGCCCCTACCTGTCTCCTCGTTGCCTTTGATAAAAACAATGTCTTTACTTATCCAGGTGGCAAAAGGGATAGTGGGATAGGGGATGCAAGTATTGTAGCAACCCATATGACTTTGGCAGCCTTTAATGAAGGTGTGGATAGTTGCTGGATAAATCTTTTTAATCCTGATGAAGTGGCAACTGCTTTTAACTTACCAGACAATGAAGAAGTGTTGATGCTCCTAGATTTGGGCTATGCGCATCCAGAGGCAAAGATGAATCCTAAACATGGACAGCGCAAGCCTCTCAGCGAGACAGTGACTTACTGTTAAAGGTGGAGTAGGATTTTATTAACAAAAAAATATTTTTATCAAAATTTTATCAAAAATTAAGTTTTCTTTTCAAGAGAGGTATTTTTTGGTATAATTCTACCGTGTCTTTTATAAAGAGAAAGAGATGTTATTTATAGAATTAGGAGAAAAATAATAATGAAGATAGAGCAGTTGGAAACATATTTAGCGAGTCTAGAAAAACCACATAAGACTTTTAGACTGAGTGTAGAATTTGGACATATTTTGGCCCAAGCAACTACCTTAGAAGCCTTAGGTTATGAAGGTCAAAATGGCATCAAAGCCTTGCTTTCCTATCTTGTGGATTTAGGTTGGGAAGGCGTCATGGAAGGTGATAAGCTTATTGGTGCTAGAAAAAGTGATCATGAATGGGTCAGCCTTGGTGTAGGTGGACAGATTAACTGGCACTACAGTGATTTTATTATGATTCGTGATTTGGATCAGGCTTACTTAGCATTTATTGAGGGCTTGTTTGATGAATTAAAACGCCGTCAAAGTATCTTACTCGCAACAGGGCATCAACCCGTTACCAAGACCAGTGATTTGGAAACTATGCCAATGGCACATGCCAAAAATATTGAAATATTTGCAAAAGACAATACAGCACTTTTAGATTACTATAAAGCCTCTTGCTTTATGAAGGTCAGTCTAAATTATGCACATTCTGATAATTTTGAAAAGCGTTTTCAAGCAGCAACCATTATCTATCCGGCTTTAGCTTCCTTATTTGCCAATGTGGCTTGGTATGAAGGGAAGCCAGTTGATGGACTATTATTTAATATCAATAATCTCTACCAAGGTGATGAGCGTCTGTATCATGTAGAAGAAGCGTTGCATAATACTTTTAAATACGATGCCTATGCGTATTTTATGACCCATACTTTAGGTATTGATAAATTAGAAGAAGATGGCAGTCTCACTTATGTTGGAGACAAAGAATTACGTGAAGTCTATGATGAAATGACAGAAGCAATGGTAAAACATAGCTTAAACAATGTTTCACCAATTGTAGGGGTTAGTGAAGAAGGTATCACAATTAACAATATTGATGCGGTACCTTATCCTCTCAATATGGCTTATGTCCTTTTGGTCAAAGCGCTTTTATACAATCCAGATCATATGACAGCAATTCAAAAAATGCTTGAACAAATCAAAGAAGATGGACTCCTAGCTTCTCGCAAAGAATGGTTACAAAAAGGGATAGAAGCAAAACTTGGGGAAGGTTCAGTCTATGATATGATTAAAGATATTTTCTTTATGGTGACATTGAGTATTGAACCATCAGAACAGCATTATATTCAACCGTTAAACTCTCTTGTATTTAAAAATACAAAGGTCTATGATGTCAGTGCCCGTCAATTTGAAAATATTGTTAAACAAAAGTAAGTGCATTAACCCTATGTCTTGATGGCATAGGGTTTCAATATATTAAGGAAGTGAATAAATGAAACCACTAGTGGCTATTGTAGGACGTGCCAATGTAGGGAAATCGACCTTGTTTAATCGTCTTACACACACCAAGCTTGCCATTGTCGAAGACGAACCTGGGGTAACAAGAGATAGACTTTATCGTGATGTTAATTGGAATGGGAAGAGTTTTACCCTGATAGATACTGGAGGTATCGAAGTCTATTCAGAAGACGAAATTTTAAAAAATGTTCGGTTTCAAGCTCAAGTCGCCATTGATGAAGCTGATCTTATTTTATTTATGGTGGATCAAAAAACAGGTCTACTGCAAGATGATGAATTAATTGCTCAAATGCTCAGACAAAGTGGTAAGGAAGTTATTGTCGTTGTCAACAAGATTGAAAACTTTGATGATATGACGGGTATTTATGAGTTTTATAGTTTGGGCTTTGAACAGGTAATAGGAATCTCTGCTTCCCATGGGAGTAATACAGGGGATCTTTTGGATGAAGTGTTATTTTCTTTGGCAAAGCTCCCTGATGAAACAGAAAAAGATGATGGACATATCAAAATTGCTGTTATTGGGCGACCAAATGTCGGCAAGTCTTCACTTACCAATATTATTATTGGAGAAGACCGCTCTATTGTCAGTGATGTGGCCGGAACGACAAGAGATGCGATTGACTCAGATTTTTACTGGCATGGCGAAAAGTTTACCATAGTGGATACCGCTGGGATGCGTAAACGTAAAAAAATAGATTATAACGTCGAGCGTTATAGTGTCTCAC
>CALIQN010000090.1 GCA_938044045.1 uncultured Peptococcaceae bacterium | reverse complement strand
TCCACAAGTTGTTAATGCGATTGTTCTTTTTGCCAATAATATCCCGCACTATGTGACTGTGATTAGTGATTGGTTAGAAGATATTTTGGAAAAAAATCAATGGCTTAAAGATCTCTTACCTGATGATTATGAAGAGAAATTTCAAAATCAAGAGTGGCAAAAGAATCTTAGGGAATTTTTGAATCAAGATCGTATCACTGCTTTCTTTACGACAGTGGGGACGACAATAGGGGCGACCTTTGGTTTTGTGACCTCTGTTTTTGGACAGGTCGCCAATATTGTGATTGGCTTTTTCTTTGCCATTTATATTCTTGCCAACAAGGAATTACTTCATGTCCAAAGTCGTATGGGCATTTATGCTTTCTTTGGTAAAAAACAAGCGATTAGAATTGTTCATGTTGGACAAGTTGCCTATCAAAAGTTTTATAGCTTTATTACAGGGCAGATGACCGAGGCAGTTATCTTAGGGGTTTTGTGTTTTATCGGTATGACTATTCTTGGTATGCCTTATACGACCATGGTTTCCGTGTTGATTGGTTTTGCCAATTTGATTCCGATTGTGGGGGCGCTTTTGGCAGGGCTGGTCAGTTCCCTGCTCATCATGTCAGTTGACCCGATGAAGGGCTTGATTTTCCTTATTTTTCTTGTGATCTTACAGCAATTTGAGGGCAACATCATTTATCCTCGAGTGGTTGGGGGTTCTGTGGGCTTACCGGCGATTTGGACTTTAGTTGCCATTACTCTTGGGGGTACCTTGATGGGACTTGTTGGGATGTTGACCTTTGTCCCTCTTGGCGCAACGATTTATACCCTCATTTCTGAGCTGGTTGAGTATAAGCTCAAGGAAAGAGGCATTGATGAGACCTCTAGCGAGCTGAGGACAGGTTTACCTGTTGGTGAAACGCACTACACACCATCAGAAAAAGATTAATCAAGACACCGTAGATACAAGCTTGTGTTTACGGTGCTTTTTTATGAAGAAAAATTAGGCAAGTCGCTTGCAAAATTTTTCTTCAAAGTATAGAATGAAATGGATAGCCATTTTGGTTAGACTCATTTTTTCGCAAAGTAGGAAAAGTAGATTATTGTAGGAAGCGAGGAGAGTAATGTGAAAAAAATGAAAAAATTTTTGGCCTTTGCCTTAATCTGTGGTTTTGGGCTAACAGCAGTAGCTTGTGGTAATGGTGGCAGTGAAGGTGGCGATCAAACCACTGAAATGAAAAAAGTTGGGGTAATCCAACTTGCTGAGCACCTAGCCCTAGACAGAGCACGTGAAGGTTTTATTGAAGGACTTAGCCAAGAGGGCTTTAAAGAAGGCGAAAACTTAGAAGTGATCGTCAACAATGCACAAGGCGATCAGTCTAATTTGGCAACCATTTCTCAAAAATTTGCCAATGATAAGCCTGATTTGGTTTGTGCGATTGCAACGCCTGCAGCAGTCTCAATGGCAAGTGCTAGCCCTGACATTCCAGTGGTTGGGACAGCGATTACAGACTATGTGGCAGCAAAGCTCGTTAAAAGTAACGAAGCGCCTGGTGGTAATGTCACAGGCACAAGTGACATGAACCCTATTGAAGAACAAGTCGATCTTATGACTAAGGTCTTACCAGAAATGAAAACTTTAGGACTTATGCGTTCTTCAGCAGAAGAAAATTCTCGTATTCAAGCAGATATTATTAAGAAAGTCTGCAAGGAAAAAGGGATTGAAGTGGTAGAAATGACCGTCTCTAGTGTCAATGATATCCAACAAGTCGCACAAGATTTGGTCAACAAAAAAGTTGAAGCCATCTATGCACCGACAGATAACATCATTTCTTCTGCGATGCCAAACCTTATCCGTGTGACCAATGATGCTAAAATCCCTGTTTTTTGTGGGGAAGAAGCCCAAGTTGAAAAAGGTGCTTTAATCACTATCGGTATCAACTACAAGGCTCTTGGCGTACAAACTGGTAAGATGGCAGCTAAAATTCTAAAAGGCGAAGCAAAACCAGCAGAAATGCCAATTGAAACAGCAGAAAAATATCAAGTGACCATCAATGATAGCGCATCTAAACTTTTAGGAATTACCATTCCTGATGAACTTAAAAAAGATGCGACCATTGTCTAGTCTGAAAGGAGCTTAAGTGCCATGTTGGATTTAGTGATATCCACTTTCGCAACAGGCTTTTTGTGGTCACTCTTGTCTATAGGGGTGTTTATCACCTATCGTATCTTAGATATTGCAGATTTGAGTGTGGAGGGAACTTATCCCCTGGGTGCAGCTGTAGCAGCAGTTTGTATTGCAGGTGGTGGTAGTCCGCTTCTTGCCATTGCTTTGGCAATGCTAGCGGGAATGATTGCAGGTATGGTAACAGGTTTACTTCATACCAAGTTGAAAATTCCAGCCCTTTTGGCAGGGATTTTAACCATGATTGCCCTTTATTCTATAAACCTCAAGGTTATGGGTAAGGCCAATGTTTCGATCTTAGGTGAGGGAACGGTCTACACCTATTTCATGGATATGGGTCTCAGCAGAAGCAATGCGACCTTAGTTGTTGGGGTTTTAGTCACCGTCATTATAGTATTAGCTTGTTATTTATTTTTTGGAACAGAAATCGGTGCCTCTATCCGTGCCACTGGGGACAATCAGCAAATGATTCGTGCCCAAGGGGTCAATACGGATAATACCATTATCTTAGGGCTAGTGATTTCCAATGGCTTGGTTGCCATCACTGGGGCACTTATCGCCCAAAGTACAGCCTTTGCCGATGTTGGCATGGGGACAGGGACAATCGTTATCGGGCTTGCCTCTGTTATCATCGGGGAAGTTTTATTTGGTAGACGAAGCTTTTTAAACTGGCTCATTGCCGTTGTCCTTGGTTCTATTGTCTATCGTGTGGTCATTGCTATCGTGCTTTGGCTCGGTTTGGACAGCAACGACCTCAAATTGCTCACTGCCATTATTGTGGCAATTGCCCTTTCTATGCCACTTATCAAAGATAAAATGCAAGGGTTCAAACGCCTAAAGGGGGGATCTTGATGTTAGAATTAAAAGAACTCATCAAGGTATTTAACCGTGGCACAATCAATGAAAAGCCTGCCCTAAATGGGCTGTCACTTTCCTTAGAAGCAGGAGACTTTGTCACTGTCATCGGGGGTAATGGCGCAGGGAAGTCAACGACGATGAATGCCATCAGTGGCGTCTTTCCTGTGGATAGTGGTGAGATTATTATCAATGGGAACAATGTGACCAAGTTACCGGAGTATAAGCGTGCTGCCTATATTGGACGTGTCTTTCAAGACCCTATGCGTGGCACCTGTGCCAATATGCAAATTGAGGAAAATTTGGCAATAGCTTATCGCCGAGGACAACGCAATACCTTGCGTTGGAGTGCCAAAAATAAAGATAAGGCACTCTTTAGAGAACGCTTAGCGATGTTAGATTTGGGACTAGAAAATAGAATGTCAAGTCGTGTAGGACTGCTCTCAGGTGGTCAAAGACAAGCTTTGACCCTTTTGATGGCAACCCTAAAGAGTCCAGATTTATTACTCTTAGACGAACATACTGCAGCACTCGATCCAAAGACAGCTGCCAAAGTTTTGGAGCTTACAGAAAAAATCATTACTGAGCAAAACTTGACCACCATCATGATTACCCACAACATGCGTGATGCCTTACGCTATGGGAATCGTTTGGTCATGCTCCATGATGGTAAAGTGCTTTTAGATGTTAAAAAAGAAGAGAAAGAAAACTTGACAATTAGTGATTTATTGGGAATGTTTGAAAAGGCGAGTGGCAATGAATTGAGTAGTGACGCTTTGCTTTTATCATAGTAAAAATTTTATGAGGTGAAAAAATGTTAGTATTAGTCATGAACAGTGGTAGTTCTTCTTTAAAGTTTCAACTGATTGATATGAATACCAATGCAGTCCTTTCTAAAGGTCTTGCTGAACGTATCGGTTTTGGTGGTAATGGTAATGTTGAAGTGAAAGCAGGCGATAAAAAATGGGAGATAGAATGCCCACTACCTGATCACAAGGTTGCAGTAGGCATTGTTGTTGATGCTCTCATCAATGGTGAAGTTGCTGTTTTAAAAGATCTCAAAGAAATTAGCGCTATTGGCCACCGTGTCGTTCAAGGTGGGGATAGCTTCCCTAAAGCAGCTGTTGTTGATGAATGGGTCAAATCAAAGGTAGAAGAATACATTGCTATGGCACCACTTCATAACCGTGCTGCCCTAAATGGTATCTTGGCTTGTGAGGAAAATATGCCCGGTATTCCACAAGTTTGTGTTTTTGATACCTCTTATCACCAAACCATGGATCCAACACACTACATGTATGCGATTCCTTATGAAGATTATGAAAAGTACAAAGTGCGTCGTTATGGGGCACATGGTACAAGCCATAAATTCGTTGCTAAAGAAGTGGCAAAACTTATGGGTAAACCCCTTGAAGATCTTAAAATTATCACCTGCCACCTTGGCAACGGGGCATCTGTCTCAGCAATCAATGGCGGTAAGATTATCGATACTTCTATGGGCTTTACCCCACTTGAGGGTCTTGTGATGGGGACACGTACAGGGGATATCGATCCGGCTGCAGTGCTTTTCTTGATGAAACAAAAAGGTATGAGTGTAGAAGAGACAGATAACTATCTCAATAAGCAATCTGGACTTCTTGGCGTGAGTGGACTTTCTAACGACTTCCGTGATATTGAAGGTGCGATGGATGAAGGTCATGAAAGAGCGCAACTCGCTTATGATATGTTTGCCCTCCGTGTTAAAAAATACATCGGTGCTTATATTGCAGAATTAAATGGTTTTGATGCGATCGCTTTCACAGCAGGTATCGGTGAAAACGATGATCGTATTCGTGCAAGTATTTGCGAAAACATGGAAAACCTAGGACTGGCTATTGACCTTGATAAAAATAGAGGTTGCCGTAAACAAGCTGAAATCACAGCTGAAGGTGCAAAGGTACGTGCCTTTATCGTTCCAACCAATGAAGAACTCGCTATCGCTCAAGAAACCCTTGAAGCTTTAGGTAAATAAAACCAATAAAAAAACTAGCCATCTTTGATGGCTAGTTTTTTTGTGCTTAACTATTATTTATGAGGTACCAAGCGCACCTTTTATTGATAGAAATTTTTCTTATTGTACAACCATGAATTTTTGACTTTCAAGGGTAAAGGTTTTTTCGCCGACAGTAACTTCTATGGTGACTTTTTTCAAATGATGTTCTTCGCTCAAGGCCTCACCTTCTGCAGGTGTCATGGCAATTTTTATTTCGCCATCAGTATATTCACCAAAGTCATTGCCATTAATCACTTCTTTTGCACCATCTTCATCTTCCAACTCTATAGCAAATAATGAAGGATCAATCATATCACCTTTTTTGAATATCATGATAGATTTTGGTTGTTTGATTAAGGTTGCCTTAACGACTTTAGTATAGTCTTCGATACCAGGGGTTTCCGGCTCTGAGGATTTTGGGGCATTGAAGGTTATCTTATAGATGAAGTTGACATTAAGACTCTTGTAAGCTGTCTTATCCGGATTGAATCTGTGCTCCACACCTCGCTCAACGACGACAGATTTTTCTTTTGTTTGTAGGTTTGTATAAAGTGGCACATACTTGCTTGCTTCATTGCCGACTTGAGAAGGATTTTTCAAGACTAATCTTAATTCTACTTTCTTTCCGATATAGTCATTGGCATTATCTTCGTTTAATTCAACGACCTGTCCCACAGCAATATTATTGACTTGGTAAGGATTCACATGGTTAAGTTCTTGCATCTTAAGACTTGGCACATTTTCCCAGTCTTTGCCTTCAACCTTGTACTGCATACCAACAACCCAATTTTCATCGTAATCTTCATTAACGATAATATCAAATTTATCACTTCGTGCTGATTTTGTATCCTTTATGATGACAGTGATGGCTTGGTCATAGTCTTTCATTATCATACCATTGGTGATTTTATGCTTTGATTCCTCTTCATACATTTCAACACCTTTGGCTTCAAATTCATTGACACCAATCTCTTCAGTTGTACCATCTTTTTTTATCCTTTTAATCTTAAGTTCATCGAGACGTAGAGGGTCTTTTTGATTGGCAAAGAATTTTTTGAAGGTAGGTGTTACAATTTCTATGCTCTTGATGTCATTGCCTGTTTTCTTATCGTGGATAGACTGTTCTATAGCATGGCCAACAGATCTTGCCATACCAGAGGCACTTAGTGTCGCACCTGAAATCGCATCAAACATTTTTTCGGTCTCACCTTCTGTATACTCATGGGTGAGATATTTGGTAACTGCATCTGATAATGCTGTCATTCTGGCATGAGCACTTTTAGGGACTGACTTACAATCTTTAGCACATTCCTTGCCCAATAATTCTTTAGCTTTGTTATATAAGGCAGTATCATCTTGTATCATATCAAGATCAGTAACATATTGATAATAAAGTGACATCATAGCAATATTTTTTCTGCCTTGTTCATTTTTTAAAAATGGCAATACTTTTATAGCATATACTCTATAACTCGTGGTATCAGAAACACCATCTGTATAGGGAAGGATTTCTATGTTGTTTATTTTGCCAGAGTTGATTTGAACTTTTGACTGAATCACACCATTTGCTTGGAAGCCACCTTTAGCACCACTATACTCACCATTTTCTAATTCACCTTTAAGTAAATACTTTTCAAGTAGCTCATCTGAATGTTGTCTTATCATTTTTTCATCACTACCAAGCAATGATTTACCGGGCTGATTTGGTACAGTGCCACCACCTGAGCTTGAGCTTGAGCCTGAACCTGCCGGTTCTTCAACCACATCTTTTTTGGTCGCAATACCCTCAACGGTTGTGTCTTTACTTTCTGCAATGACCTGTCCATTTACTTTGGAATTGGTAAGCACCACTTTTTTGATGCCTTTGGCAATGAGAATATCCCCTGAAATCTCACTGTTTTCAATAATGACGTCTTCAGCGAGTACCTTTAGATTTTTTGCTTTAGGAAAACTGTATTTTCCGGGAAAGAGTAAAACGTGATTATCCATTTTGTATCTATTTAGTAAAATAGAGACTTGCCCTCTGGTTGCACCTTTTTGGGGTTCAATTTTACCATTAGTTTCTGTGACTAAGCCAGCTGATACAGCTTGACTGACACCTTCTTTAGCCCAATTTGAAACACGATCAAAATCTTTAATTACAGTTGTGTCTATCTTGACTTTAGCTTTATTGTCTAATCTTGACAAAATGGTATAAACCTGCTCATTGGTCAAAGTTGCCATAGGATGCATTGTATCCTTTGATGTGCCAGAGATATAACCTGCTGCCAGAGCCTTGGCAACATCGTCTTTGTACCAAGCATCAGCAGTGATGTCCTTATAGTGGTCTACTTTGTCACTTTTTTTGTTTAGTTCAAGAGTTCTGTTAACAATAGCCATAAATTCTGCCCTTGTGATTTTTTCATCTAAGTGCAAATCTCCTTTTTCGTCACCTTTGATGATACCCGAGCGTAAACTTTCCTCCAGCTCATTTTTTGCGAATTGTTCTTTCGCTTGAGTGAAATTGTCATTTGCCTCATCGGCATACGCAGAACTTGGCGGTAAGATTGTCAACATCATAGTGCCTGACAAAACAACAGCACAAAGCTTCTTCACTAACTTACTTTGCATAAGATAGCC
>CALIQN010000089.1 GCA_938044045.1 uncultured Peptococcaceae bacterium | reverse complement strand
TGGAACTTTGGATTCCGATAACTAAAGCTTAAAAACCAGCTTGTCGAGCTGGAAAATTTCAATAGGGCGTCTAATTCTCCCGATAATTATGATTGTTATTTTAGGTCTATTTTTATGGACGCTACACACTTAAATAGTTATATATTGGCAATATAGTTTTATATCTCATCAATATAATGCCATAGTTCATTTTAATTAATCGCCCTACTGGAAAATGGTTTATAAGTGCATGGAGCATTGTTGTTACATTCGTTTGGGTGATAGTAATATTGTTAGCTTAGTTTCTTTCTATTGTGTTAGTTTGTACTTTTCTTATTGAACAAGCACAAGGGCATTTATGGATAAAAATAGTAATCATAATTTTATAGTAGCATCTGTAGTAGGGAGCATAGTAGAGATATATTGGCTTATGACATTTGCTAGATTGAATAATATCTTAGCTTTAAGACAGAAATCAGAATTTGTGGAGGTAAATGAGATGGCAAATTTCAAAGAGAAAGACTATAAGATATTTGAAATGTTTGATAAGGATTGGGCGCTTGTGACGGCTGGAAATGAATCTGAGTATAATTCCTGTACAGTATCTTGGGGCAGTCTTGGAAATATTTGGGCGCATGCAGGGACAGGTGGTTTTATTGCAACGATGTATATTCACCCTGCACGATACACCAGTGAATTATTAAAGAAGTATGATACCTTTACGGTTAGCTTCTATGACAAGGACTATAAAGGCGCATTAGGGTATATGGGTTCCCACTCAGGGCGTGAGGAAAATAAAGCACTTGGTGCGAAATTAACACCAGTTGCTCTGGGCGAAGGTGTGACTTATGAGGAAGCAAAGTTAACATTTCTTTGTCATAAATTATATATGCACCAATTTAGCAAGGATGATTTGGCAGATGAGATAAAAGCATATTATGCAGGGCAGCCAAAAATATATCCCAATGTTACCCCAGATGGCACAGAAGATGCTTGGGAAGCGCATTATATGATTGTTGGAAAAATCATTGAAGCTAAAGAATTAACAAAATAACGCCTGACTTGTATCAAGTCGCTTAGGTATAAAAAAGCTTATTACATAGCTACCATTGTAATGTATGGGTAGAGTGGATAAGCTTTTTATTTTTGGTTGTACTAATAAGAAAAAGAGATAAAGAAGCTTTTTTGATGATTATGTCTATATCATTTGTGTTATTCTATCAAACAGTATAATATAAGAAATTGGAAATAGACATTATAAACAAGGTCATAAAAGTAGAATATTTCCATTATTATGAAGAATTAGTGTACAGGGTATAGTCAAAGGTAAGGCATGATTTAAAAGGGTGAACTAATATGGTCTTATTGGATTATTTGAAATGGAGAAATGATGTCACTTTCTCAGTGGCATCATTTAATGATATTGATAACGTGATATTGTCGTGTTTATCCTATATGGATTTTGGGGAATTGTTTTCTAAGCAAAATACAACCTATACACTTGAAGAAGTTTTTGAGCGTTTTTGTAAAAAATATTCTTTCGAAGAAATAAGGGAAAGTAGGCAATTTTTAAAAAGGATACCCTTACTCCTTGAGGAAATGGTTTTGGGGGAACGTTTCAAAGATACGAGGATTGTACATTATACAGATGACCTTGATAAAGAAAAAATCAAACAGTTTGCAGCAGTGACCTTTGTCCTACCTGATGGCACCAATTACATTTCTTTTCGTGGCACAGATAGTACGATAACGGGTTGGAAAGAGGATTTTCTCTTGAGTTTCATGCCAGAAACAGAAGGCTCCAAAGAAGCTGTGGACTACTTAAATTATGTGTCAAATCTTCTAGAAGGGGACTTAATCATAGGGGGACATTCCAAAGGAGGCAATTTTGCGATGTATGCCTCAGCCTTTTGTGATGAGATTGTAAAAGCGCGTATTACCAAAGTTTACAATAATGATGGCCCAGGCTTTAGAGAGGAAATCATAGATTCTAGAGAATATCAAGAGATTCTGCCAAAAATATGCAATATCTTGCCGCAAACTTCAATCATAGGTCAATTGCTTTCCAATAATGGGGAAGAAAAAGTCATTAAAAGCAATGCAACTGGTCTATTTCAGCATGATGCGATGACTTGGGAAGTGACAAAAGATAAGTTTGTAGCCGATGAATTGGATGCCTTTAGCAATTTTGTCAAAGCGTCATTAGGCTCTTGGCTAGAAAAAATTGATGATGAAACAAGACAATCAGTAGTATCAACAGTATTTTCGATGATTGAAGAGACCGAAGCAGAAACCTTTGAGGAGTTTAGTGATAGCTTATTTAAGAACACTAGAATTATGTTAAAGGGCTTAGTCAAGCTTCCTAAAGAGAGAAGGAACGAATTGATGGGTGCTTTAAGTACCTTGGTTCAAGTTAGTGGTAAAACTGCCTTTGATACAATCCCAAAAATTTCAAGCAAGTAAGGGAAAGCTCTATTAGGTAGCCATCATTAAAAGAGAATGGTGTGCTTGAACATAGTAACAAAATAATCGCCTAAACGTTCAAAAATCGCCTAAAAATAGGTTATAATTAGGCGAAAGAATAAGGTAAAAGAATGAGAAAGTTAAGGATGGGGAAAATTTTTGAAGCTATCAAGATATGTTAGTGTTGTTAGAGTGCTAGTTTTATACTGTAATATAGTAAAAAAGTAGTCAAGCGATTTGATGGATAGTTGACAAAGATTGGTAGAGGTGTCGCTTATGGGATTTTGGCTATATGTGTTTCTAGTAACTTTATTAATACCTTTTACACTACTATTAATGTGGTATATCTGTCCTAAATTTAAAGAAATTAATACGACAAGTGGCTATAGAACAACATTATCCATGAAAAATCAAGAGACATGGGATTTTTCACAAAACTATTGTGCCAAACTTTCCTTATATATGTTTTTTCCTTCACTGATATTGTCGCTTGTGATTATGCCATTTTTTATCAACCAATCCACTACAATCATTGGATGGATGGGACTGGTTGTGACGCTAGTGCAAATGATGAGTTTTGTGGTAATTATAATAGCTACTGAAAAAGCACTAAAAAAGAACTTTGATGAAAAGGGCAATAGAGATGAAAATCTTGATTGATAGAGTGACTAATCCCTCTTAATAATCGCATAGATTAGAATTTATAACCAAAGTATAGATAAAATTCAAGACAAAGTATTGTACGATAGAAAAGGAGAGCAAGATGGGATTTTTAAAAAATTTAATTGGCAAGAAATCAGAAAAGACAGCACACAAGGGCAATGTGATTTTATCTATGCCGTTATTTAAAGGTGAGCAAGCCTATGTCTTGAGTGATGTTATAGAGGATTTAAAGTCATATTGGGGACTTGAGGTCAAAGCTATAGAGGGAGATAGTGCAACAGCGACCTTTGTCATCGATGGTGAGCTTGTGGCTTTGGCACTGATGCCCTTGCCAATACCTGCTGAGGAGCTTGAGCCTTTGTATGATTATGCTTATCTATGGGATGGGGTAGCCCAAGAGGTGGAGGCACATACCATGCACGCTATCGTTTCCGTGCTGTCTGGCAGTGAGAAACCTTTAAAAAGCTATTCGATACTTTCTAAGGTCAATGCCTCTATTTTGCGCACCAGTGAAAATGCTATAGGTATTTACCAAGGTGCTGCCACCTTGCTACTACCTAAAAATCTTTATATTAATTTTGCAGAATTGATGAAAGAGGATAGCTTACCAATTTCACTTTGGGTTTATATAGGCATTGTAAATGATGGCGAGAAGCGAAACCTCTATACTTATGGGATGAAAGAATTTGGTAAAGCTGAGATGGAAATTATAAATTCGGCAAAGGCTGCTAGTGAGCTATATGACTTTCTCCTCTCAATACTAGACTATATTTTAAGTGAAGATGTTACTCTAAGTGATGGTGAAACCATTGGTTTTAGCGAGGAGGAGAAGATTAAAATAACAGCCTCAAAAGCTGTCTACTTAGAAGGAGAGTCTTTGAAATTAGAGTTATAAACATACATTTATAGGCTAGAAAAGAATCTGATTTTAAACAAAATTATTGTAGATTTTAGGTGGTAAAAATAATGTTACATTATTTCTTAGTAGGGATGGAAGATATACTCGCTTATGACGTTATATACATACCTATGGGTATTATTGCAGTAATAATAATGCTAATTTTTTGTCGTAGGCTGTCGATTACACTTCAAAGTGGTGGTCGTTTTTGGTCACCCTATGAAATTAAAGATGGTTTTTTCTACATTCATAGTGGTATTGTGCCTGGCAAGCGAAAGATTCTCTTGAAAAATATTGATCAAGTGAACATTCATTTGATAAATGGTAGAAATTCTAATGGTGATCGGTACCATATCGAATTAGAGATGATAGAGGGTAGAAATAAAGCTTTCTTCGTAGGACAATCCAAGAGAGTAAAAGATGAGATTATTGACATGAGAAGACAGTTAAGAAAAAAAAGAGTAAAGGTATATTATTACGATTATACAAAGTGATGCAAAAATAGAGCCTAGGTAGGTGTAGTGATGACAAAGGAAGCCTTACTTGCCTTGTGGCATGGAGAAAATTGGACAGATACTATCGGAGGCAGTTATTTTGTCAGTCATCAATTTGAAAAGGATTTACATTTTTCTTTCACTGGATATGGCGAGGAAGAAATTAATAGTATGTCAGATAGTTTCATGAAGAAACTAGCAAGCGAAATCAATAAATTAAACCAAAGGGCAAAGCATCTTATCCAAGCACAATGTTGTGGTGATGATTGCCAAAAATTAGCACTTACAGATGTGATCTTTGATAAGAGTGACTGTTATGGTGCCTTTGCACTAGGCTATCATGTAGGAGAGTCACCTGCGGGAGACTTATATGTTTTGGTAAAATTTGATGATAAATTTCAAGGAGATGGCGAGCTGATTTATGAGGTTTATTAGCTTGTACAAAATGGAGACAACGATGATACAAGAAAAAGCTTTGGTCACCCTAAAAGATGAAGTAGCAGTGGACTATTCTTTTTCTGATGATTTGCCCATGATTTATCTAGGTAAAATTTCTAATATGCCAGAGCATGGTATTTTTATCGGCCAATCAGGAAAATGCTATTTTGGCTATCATATTGATAATTTTAGAATGTTAGAAGAGGATGAGGTATAAATTAATATTTCATAAACCTAAAAAAATGAAGATGATGAGTAAGTAACGGTATTAAATTGTTCAAAAACTGAAGGCAGTTCCTGAGTGGGATTGGGCTTCAGTTTTTTTATTGAAAAAAACATAACATGTACTTGTGTTTAATACAAGTACATGTTATAATACCACTATAGTCTTGAGAGGAGATTGATTATGGACACAAAATTTTCAATTGCACTTCATATTTTAGTATATATCGCAGAAGCAACTGGTGTGGTGACTTCAGAACTTTTAGCCAAAAGTGTGGGAACCAATGCCAGTCACATTAGAAAAATTATTACTTTGTTAAAAGAGGCTGATATGATTGAGAGTCAACAAGGCAAAAAAGGAATGGTGCTAAAGGTAAAAGCCAATGAGTTGACTTTAGATAAAGTGTATTTTTCTATCTATCCAGAAAAAGAATTACTTCATATTCATAACACAGCAAATCAAGAATGCCCTGTAGGAGAGAATATTAAAAAAGCTTTGCAACCAATATTTGAAGCGTCAGAGAGACAGTTGATTTTAAATTTAAAGCATAAGACACTTCAGTCTTTAATTGAAGATATATACAAGCTTCATAACCAAAAGAAGAATTAGGAGAGAAAAATATGAGAGCCGCACAAGTAGAACAATATAATAAAAACAATATTTCAGTAAAAATGGCTAACGTAGAACGACCAACAGTGGGAAAAAATGATGTCCTTATACGTGTACGAGCAGCAGGGGTGAATCCACTGGATAATATGATTTCTCGTGGTGAAGTGAAAATAATTGTGCCATACCAATTACCTCTTGTTGCTGGTAATGAGTTTGTAGGCATTGTTGAAAAAGTTGGGGAGGGTGTTTCGAAGTTTAAGGTAAATGATCGTGTTTTTGCAAGACTACCATTGGATAAAATAGGTGCTTTTGCAGAATATGTAGCTGTAGATGAAAATGCACTTGCTAAGGTGCCTGACTATCTTTCGGATATAGAAGCGGCAGCCGTACCACTAACAGCGCTTACCATCATGCAAGCCCTTGAGTTAATGAAGGCAGAAAGTGGTAAGACAATCTTTATTTCTGGTGGAACAGGTAGTGTTGGTGCGATGGCAATTCCTATTGCTAAAGCAAGAGGGCTTAAAGTGATTATAAATGGAAGTGCAGAAAACAAAGATAGGGTTTTAGATCTTGGCGCAAGTTAATTTATTGATTATAAAACAGAGGATTATACCAAAGTATTAGCGGATGTGGATTACGTACTTGATACGCTTGGCGGCAATGAAACTGAAAAACAAATGAAAATTCTTAAAAAAGGAGGCAAGCTGGTTTCTTTAAGGGGAATGCCAAATGGTGCCTTTGCCAAGAGAATGAACTTACCAAAATGGAAACAGGTT
>CALIQN010000088.1 GCA_938044045.1 uncultured Peptococcaceae bacterium | reverse complement strand
AGATAAATGCACTAATGATAAATGTATAGGCAATCTTATGGAAGTTGATCCTGATGAGGTTTTAGCGACAAATTTTTATCGTGGTCAATATAAGACAAAAAAGATAGAACGAATCATAATTCAAGAGCATACAGCTCAACTTGAAAGAGAAAAAGCTAAACAGTATCAAAAAGAGTTTAAAAATAAAAATATCAATATTCTTAGTTGTTCTACGACTTTTGAGATGGGTATTGATATTGGTGGACTAGAAACTGTATTTATGAGAAATGTGCCTCCAACACCTGCAAACTATGTGCAGAGAGCTGGTCGTGCAGGTAGAAGAAAGGATAGTGCAGCGTATATCTTAACGTATTGTGGTACTGGTTCACATGATTATACTTATTTCTCTGAACCTGAGAAGATGATTTCTGGTAGAATAAATCCACCTTGTTTTAATGTGCTTAATAAGAAAATTATTGTTAGACATCTCATGGCTGCCAGTCTAGGCTATTTTTTTAGGTTGTATCCAGAATTATTTAAAAGTGTAGAAGCATTAGTAATTAACAGGGGGACAGAAGTCTTTAAAGAGTATATACGCTCACATCCTAATGACTTAAATGAATATATCAATAAGAAGATCATTCCAGAAACACAATATGATTCCTATAGAGATTTCAAATGGATGGATGAAATGGGTGGAGAAGATGAAAAGATGGCTCATTTTGTTGAAACGATCTTTGACATGCTTAAGGAGTATGAGCAAGCTAAAGAACAGGCTATAAAAGAAGATCGTGGTTCTGATTCTGATTATTATAAGAAGCAGATTGAATTACTTAAAAAACGAGGTGTTTTGGAATCGTTATCGCAATATTGTGTTATTCCGAAGTATGGATTTCCTATAGATGTGGTTGAACTTCAGGTTTATAAAAAAGGTAGACCTACAAGTGAATATAATATGACTAGAGATTTAAAAATTGCTATTTCAGAATATGCACCAGACTCTGAGGTTATTACTGATAAGACAAAGTATACATCAAAATACATTACGCTTAAGAGGAATAATGAGTTTACAAAAAATTGGTTCATAACTTGTCCAACTTGTAGAAAGACTAATATTTTTTTGACTAAGAATAATAATGCACAATGTAAATACTGTGGACAGGATATTGGAAGAGAGGGGATGGAATATTACATCGAACCAATTAATGGATTTAAGACTGGAGAGACAAAAGAAAGTACACAATTTAAGCCTAAGCGATCATACGCTGGTGAAGTTATGTATCTTGGTGGAGGAAAAATTGATGGTAGGATATTGGTGATTGGGCATAGTATCAGTGTAGAAACGACTAGTGATGATAAACTTCTTGTTATGAATAAGTCTGGTTTTTATATGTGTCCAGTTTGTGGTTATAGTGATATCGTTAAAGGTGGTTTTAAGACACCGCAAACACCTAAAAATCATAGGAATTTTAAGCAGTATGATTGTTCAAATAATATATTGGAGTATCTTCGTTTAGGGCATAAATTTGAAACAGATGTAGCAAGATTTACAATACCGATGCTTGATTCAATGGATAAATTGAGTTTTTCACGAGCATTATCATTTTTATATGCTTTTCTTGAAGGGGTTAGCATTGCCCTTGAGATTGAAAGGACAGATATTGATGGTGTATTGGAATTGAATTTAGATGAAAAAAGTTATAATGTTTTGCTTTATGATAATGTTCCTGGTGGGGCTGGGCATGTTAAACGGCTACTGAATAAAGATGCAATTGTAAGTGCTTTAAAGGTAGGATTGAGCAAAATTAGTAAGGACTGTTGTGATGAAAATACCTCATGTTATAATTGCCTTAGAAATTATTACAATCAATCTTATCATAACAAGTTGGTGAGAAAACTGGCCATGGATGTCATTAAAAGTCTTTTATCTGAAATTGATGGTGTACCTGCTTCATTTTAGTCAGACCTGATTACAAAGATAGGAGGCATCTCATGAGGATACTTTTAGCTGAAGATGAAAAAAGGATGGCAAGTGCGCTGACTGCCCTCCTACGTCAGGAGAAATATGACGTTGACCATATGGCAGATGGTGCCTCTGCATTGATGGCATTAGAAAGTGGCATTTATGATATTGCTGTCCTAGATGTCATGATGCCCGAGATGAATGGCTTTGAAGTGGCTCGCCGTGCGAGAAATAAGGGTATCACGACCCCTATTCTTATGCTGACAGCAAAGGGACAAGTCGATGATAAGGTGGAGGGGCTTGATAGTGGGGCAGATGACTACTTGACCAAGCCCTTTCAGACCAAGGAACTCTTGGCAAGGGTTCGTGCCCTAGGCAGACGTGTCTTTGCTTCTCAGGATGGGGGTTTACATTATGGGGATTTGACCATAGTGCGGGCAACAGCTATGTTGACTTGTGAGGCGACAGGGCAAAGTGTTCGCTTGAGTGAAAAGGAGCTTCGCATTTTGGAGTATATGTTTGGCAATCAAAGCCAGATTATGACACGAGAGCAACTCGCCATTAAGATTTGGGGCTTTGAAAATGAGTCGGAGTACAACAATGTAGAAGTCTATATGTCTTTTACAAGGAAGAAACTCGCCTTTATCGGCTCAAAGGTTGAAATCAAAGCAGTGCGTGGCTTGGGTTATGAATTGAGGCAAAAAGATGTTTAGGCGCTCGAGGAAAAAAATCATCCTGTCAATTATGGGCTCGCTTATTCTTTTGTTTGCTGTGACTCTGTCAGTTATTTTACTGGCAAGCTTTGGAGAGATTAGACATAAAAATGTAGAAATGTTGGAGCGTTATGTGGCAGAGTATTCTCTCGATGAGGTCACGAGTAAGCAGACAAAAGCTGATCTGCCAGTTGAAAAAATGATGGGGAGAAGAGAGCCTCCGCCTAGCAATGAAAGGTCAGGTTATCAGCTATCCACGTTTTATTCTGTGGCGCTTTCTGATGAGGGCAAGGTGCTTGCTGTAGATAATGAGGGCAGGGACGCCTATCAGGAAGAGGAATTGGTGCAGATAGCAAGAAAAATTTCAAGTCAAGACCAACGTTCTGGCAGGATGGGCAATATTACCTATATTGTGGAGGATAAAGAAGGCTATACGCTCGTGGCTTTTATGGATAATACGGTATCAGAAGCAGGCTTAAAGACGATGTTACGCTATGTCTTTCTTGTGGGTGGGCTGGCGATTTTGGCAATGTTTTTTATCGCTTCGATACTTGCCGGTTTCATTATTAGCCCCTTGGAGGAAAATGACCGACAGCAGAAGCGATTTATCTCAGATGCCAGTCATGAGTTAAAAACGCCCATTGCCGTGATTGCAACCAATGCCGAGATGCTCTCATGTGAGCTTGGGCACAATGAATGGCTCAGTAATATTCAATATGAAACTGAGCGTATGGATAGGTTAGTCAAGAAACTCTTAGATCTCTCCCATGCTGAAAGTGCCATTGTACCGATGGAGAGTTTGGATTTTTCACGTCTTGTTACAGGCGAAACCCTAGCCTTTGAAAGTCTTGCCTTTGATAAAGGAAAGACTTTTGTAACAGAGATTGAGGAGGTGATTATTCTAATGGGCAATCCCTCCCAATTGACCCAGCTTGTTTCTATTTTACTAGACAATGCGATTAGGCATTCAACTGGTCGGGAGATAGGGATTAGTCTGGTGAGACGTCCTCATACCGCCCTACTAACTGTTACCAATGATGGCAATGAGATTCCACCAGAAAAAATCCAACACCTCTTTGAGTGTTTTTATCGTGTCGATGAGGCGAGAAACAGTGAAAGTCATCACTATGGGATTGGATTGTCGATTGCCAAAGCGATTGCGGAAAAACATGGTGGCAATATTGATGTTTTTTGGCAAGATGGAAAAATTAGTTTTACGGTCAATTTATTGTTAAAAAAATAGAAATCTTCAATCTTACTTCAATAAACCTCCGCTATTATAAGCTCATCAAATATGAGGAGGTCATTAAGATGAAAGTATTGAAAAATAAAAAAGTAAGAAATCTGGCAATTGTTTTATTGGTATTAGGGTTGGCAGGAGGTTCATACGCTTATGCCAATACTCAAAATGATCAAGATAAGTTTGGCGATGGGCAAAAGATGGCACAGGGGGCACCCCCTAATGGACAACCCCCTGATGGCAAAGGTGGCTCAAAAGGACAAGGCCCTGGGGGCGCCCCTCCTGATGGTAAAGGCGGTCCTGGTAGCAGTAGTGCAGATATCAACTACAGTGGTGCTGTTGAAATTGCTTCCAAAGACACCCAAAGTGGTAAGACCTATGCGAGTACCAAAGGGGATCAAAGTGCTTTATTAGTGGCAACAGCTGATGAAGTCACCATCACCAACCCGACTGTGACAAAGTCAGGTGACTCTGATGGTGGTGACAATAGCAACTTCTATGGTTTAAATGCTAGCATACTCGTCAAGGATGGCTCTAAAACGACCATCACTGGTGGGACAATCAACACCAGTGCGAATGGTGCCAACGGTATCTTCAGCTATGGTGGTAATGGTGGACAAAACGGCGCAACAGGTGATGGTACAACTGTTAAGATCAGTAACACAAAGATTGTGACAACTGGTGATGGCTCTGGTGGTATCATGACAACTGGTGGTGGTACTACATATGCATATGACCTAGACGTTACAACAAGTGGACGT
>CALIQN010000087.1 GCA_938044045.1 uncultured Peptococcaceae bacterium | reverse complement strand
TTTTGCACCCTCACTGATAAACGCTATAATATTTTATTAATTATATATTTAAAACCTGCCAATGCTTTAATGTTTCAACCACCACTATTTCTATAAAAGCCTTCCATCAAAATGATGGAAGGCTTTTATCATGCTTCATCTTAATGTAATATTTTTTCTATTTCCCTTACTCCCACTCAATCGTTGCTGGTGGTTTGCTGGTGATATCATAGACGATTCTATTGATATGGTTGACTTCATTGACGATTCTACTGGAGATGGTATCGAGTACTTCATAAGGTATTCTTGCCCAGTCTGCTGTCATAAAGTCACTGGTGACAACACCTCTGAGGGCTAGAGTATAATCATAGGTTCTAAAATCACCCATTACGCCGACAGTTCTCGTGCTTGTTAAGACAGCAAAGTACTGATTGATACTTCTATCGAGCTTCGCTTTGGCGATTTCTTCTCTAAAGATCGCATCAGCATCCCTCAAAATATCGCATTTTTCTTTGGTAACTTCGCCCATGATACGAATGGCTAGCCCTGGACCAGGGAAAGGTTGACGCCATACGAGGTATTCTGGTAAGCCTAGCTCTAGACCAAGTCTTCTGACTTCATCTTTAAAGAGTGGACGCAAAGGTTCGATTAAGCCTTTAAAGTCAATGACTGCTGGGAGTCCACCTACATTGTGATGGCTCTTGATGACAGCAGCATCGCCTACACCACTTTCGATAACATCTGGATAGATGGTGCCTTGTGCTAGATAGTCGATAGCACCTATCTTTCTACCTTCTCGTTCAAGGACACGGATAAATTCTTCACCGATTAACTTACGCTTTGTCTCTGGATCTTCAACGCCAGCTAGCTTACCTAAAAAGTCTTGTTCTGCATCGACACGGATGAAGTTTAGCCCCTTATCCTTAAAGGCTGCCTCAACTTCGTCACCCTCATTCTTTCTCATCAGACCATGATCGATAAAGATACAGGTCAACTTGTCCCCGATTGCTTTAGAAATCAATCCTGCAACAACAGAAGAGTCCACCCCACCGGATAAAGCGAGGACGACCTTACCATCGCCCACTTGTTCTTTAATCTCTGCAATGGCACTTTTAGCATAGTTTGCCATGGTCCAGTCTCCATGGCATTCGCAGACGTTAAAGAGGAAGTTTTTGAGCATTTCACTACCTTTGTCTGTATGCATAACTTCTGGATGATATTGCATAGCATAGAGCTTCTTTTCAGGATTTTCGATAGCAGCATGAGGGCAATTATCTGTATGAGCAATTGTCTTAAAGCCTTCTGGGATGGTTTCGACATAGTCCACATGGCTCATCCAAGTGACACTCTCTTGAGGCAAGTCCAAAAATACCTTGGCATTGGTGTCAAAATAGGTCACACATTTGCCAAATTCCCTAACAGGTGCTTGAGCAACCTTGCCCCCCAAGGTATGGCTCATGAGTTGCATCCCATAGCATAGGCCTAAGACAGGAATCCCAAGTTCAAAGATTTCTTTTTCTATCTGTGGTGCCTTCTCTTCATAGACACTATTTGGGCCTCCTGTAAAGATGATACCCTTTGGATTTTTTTCTTTTACAACGCTCAAAGCTTTTTGGTAGGGTACGACTTCACAATACACTTGAGCATCACGTACACGGCGTGCGATAAGTTGATTGTACTGTCCTCCAAAATCTACAACGATGATTAGTTCGTGTGTGTCTCTCATGTCTCCTCCTATGGTTCAATAATTGCGATTTCCGGCAAATCTCGATACTCTTCTGCAAAGTCCAAGCCATAGCCCACGACAAATTCATCCGGTATTTCATAACCGACATAATCTGCCTTGAGATTGACGACACGACGAGCTGGCTTATCCAAAAAAGTACAGTATTTCAATGAAGATGGCTTATAAGATTCCAAAGTTTTGCCGATAGCGAGCAAGGTACGTCCTGTATCTGTGATATCATCAACCAAAATAACATCGGCATCCTCTAGTGTATCAAAACTAAAATACTTGAGATTGACTGTACCACTTGACTCCATTTGTGCCCCATAGCTCCCTGCGATCAAGACTTCAAGGGTAACTGGTCGCTTGATAGAGCGAATCAAGTCCGCTGTAAACACCATAGCACCTTTTAATACTGAAATAACGATAAGTTTTTTATCCTTATCAGGATAATCTCTTGTGATTTGTTGTCCCAATTCTTTGACTTTTCTCGCGATATCCTCTTCAGAAATCAGCGTATGTCTTTTTTGTGTTCTCTCCATTTACTTCCTCCAAAAAATAGGTATCTAGCTAGGCTTAGTATATCATAAAATTCTTCTAATACCATCATTTTATAGGCTAGGATAGTGATTTTTTAGTGCGCTTTTTCTACCTTATTCTCTCCTTAGAAAAAGGTGACATTATACGCCTTGTCAAGCATTTTATGGTATGATACGATAAGCCGTAATCTTATTTTTTGCAATTTTAAACTTATGAACCCATTATTTTCTAAGGAGTTTTTCCATGATACATCCAAAAATTTCCGATGAATTGTCCCTTGCCTTAGATCAAGGCTTAGGCATCACTTCACTGACCGAAATACAAGAACGCACCCTTGATCACCTTTCTGGTAATGCCTTTATTACCGCACAGACAGGCAGTGGTAAGACCCTTGCCTACCTTTTGCCCCTCCTCTCCAAAATCAATCGAGAAGAGAAAAAAAACATTGCCCTGATCATCACACCAACCCAAGAGTTAGCGCTACAAATTCGTGATGTTATCGCTAGTCTCAATGAACATCTTACCCTCCCTTATACTGTCGAAGCCCTTATCGGTGGGGCTAATATCAATTACCAAATGGAACGTCTCAAAAAAAGACCCCATATCTTAATCGGCACCCCAGGTAGGGTCATCAATCTTTTTGACAAGAAAAAAATCAATGGTCAGACCATCGACTATCTTGTCTTTGATGAGATTGATGCCATGGCTGAAAAATATCCTCTTTTGGAAAAAATCAAGAAAGCCTTGAGAAAATCCACTCAAACCCTTGGGGTTTCTGCTACCTTGAGTGCCAATCGACAGGATTTCTTTAGCCAAATCGTTCCTAATTATCAAGTCATTGAGAGCAGTAGCATCCCCCATCTCAATGAAAACATCGACCACTATATCATCTTTTCCGAACAACGCCATAAAATTGATCTCCTCAGACAGCTTTTATCGGCAACTGTAGGTAGCACCTCTCTTGTCTTTCTCAATAAGCCAGACCAAATTGAGCGTGTCTACCAAAAACTCACCCATCACCACTACCCTGTGGTTGCCCTTTATGGAGAAATGAAAAAAGAAGAGCGTAAAAACGCCATGCTTGAATTTCGCCAAGGTTTAAAACCGACCTTGATTTCCAGTGACCTCACAGCTCGTGGGGTAGACTTTCCTCATGTCTCCCAAGTCATCCATCTTGATTTTCCCCTCTCCCCTCTTTCCTATATCCATCGTGCTGGTCGGACAGCTAGGGGTGAGGATAAGATTGGCCTATCAATTGCCTTTGTCAGTGAAAAAGAACAAGCAGCGATTCGTATTTATGAAAGAGAGCTTGGGATAAAGTTTCAAACCTTAGTCCTTTCCTCTGGGGGCGTCTACCTTGCTGAAGAAGATCGTCCGAAGAAAAAAGCACCAAAAAAGAAAACCAAAGCCAAAGCAAAAAAGAAAGGTAAACACTAATATGGAGTTATGGGATTTATATGATGCACAGCGCATCCCTCTAGGCAAAACGCACCTTAGAGGAAACGATTTTGAGGCAGGCACCTACCACCAAGTCATCGGTGTTTGGACGATCCACAAATCTGGCAAGGTTCTCCTTACTCAACGTGATTGGAAAAAATCCGTCTGCCCAGGTAAATGGGAAAATACCGGTGGCTCTGTACTCTCAGGTGAAACCGTTATCGAAGCTTGTGTCAGAGAGGTCAAGGAAGAAACAGGGCTATCTATTCCCCCAGATCAATTTCGCTATCTTGCGACCATTCGCACCAAGGAAGCCTTTATTGACACCTATCTTGCTTATACAGAAAGCGACCCTTTTTCGGTCACTTTACAAGCTGGTGAAACGATCCACTACCAGTGGCTTGATCTAGAGACTTTACACAGCTTTGTCTATTCTGATGATTTTGCCAAACCCATCGTTCGCCAATACGAGGCCAATCTTCCTAAGATAAAAGCCTTTATTGATACCCTTGATACTACCATACCAGCTGAGCTGAAAGAAAATGCCTCACACTTATTTGAAGCCCTTGGCATGACTCTACAGACAGCACTAGAATTATTTCTCAAGCAAAGCCTAAGAGAACAAGCCCTTCCTTTTCAACCTAGCCTCATCCCTCAAAAAGATAAGGTACTCACCCAAACCCTAGCTCCAACTGCGGAGAATATTAGCTACAATGATGCCTTTGATGCTTCTATCGGTGTTGAAGAAAATTCAGGCACTCGCTATACTTACCAAAAATCAGAAACCGCTTCCAATACCCCTGAAAATAGGGATTTCTTTGACACCATCGCACATTTTGCTCTAGGCAACGTAAAGAAAACAGAGGAAAACTAAAGGATTCATTTCATCATCAATAAAAAAAGACAACCACGCCCTAGGCATGGTTGTCTTTTTTATTTTTACGCCAAAACGATCTTATCGTCTTCACAGGTCACTTTGATGTGACTGCCTTCTTGATAGGTCTTTCTTAAGAGGGCATCAGAAAGTGGGTTTTCGATTTCTGTTTGTATTGCACGTTTGAGTGGTCTTGCGCCGTAGTCGAGGTCATAGCCTACTTTAGCAAGGTGTTTTTTAGCACTGTCATCGACTTCTAGTTCAAAACCAAGTTCTGCTAGACGTTTACGCAAGTCATTGAGTAACAAATCAATGATATCTTTCAAGTGTTCTTCTTTTAGGGCATGGAAGACAACGACATCATCAATACGATTGTAAAACTCTGGTTTTAAGACTTTTTTGACTTCTTGAAGCACCTTATCACGCATACGATTGAAATCATCTGCTTGCTTATCCTCAGATTCAACAGTGGTAAAGCCTAGGCTATCCATTTGTTTCATTACCCTTGCGCCAATATTTGAAGTCATGATGATGACGGTGTTTTTAAAGTCCACCACTCTGCCTTGGCTATCGGTCAAGCGTCCATCATCCAAGACTTGTAAAAGGATATTAAAGACATCAGGGTGAGCCTTTTCTATTTCATCAAGCAAGATAACACTATAAGGTTTGCGGCGTACTGCTTCTGTCAATTCACCACCTTCATCATAACCAACATATCCTGGAGGTGCACCGACAAGACGGCTAACGGCAAATTTTTCCATGTATTCACTCATGTCAATACGGATCATGGCCTCTTCATCATCAAAGAGGATACTCGCCAAGGCCTTAGCAAGTTCTGTTTTCCCTACCCCTGTTGGCCCAAGGAAGAGGAAGGAACCAATTGGTCGCTTAGGATCCTTGATACCTGCATGAGCACGTCTGACTGCTTGGGCGACAGCCTTGACCGCTTCTTCTTGTCCAATGACACGTCCATGGAGTAATTTTTCAAGATCGAGGAGTTTTTCACTTTCTTCTTTTTTAAGCTTGGTCACTGGTACCCCTGACCACAATGAGACGACTTCTTCGACATCATCCATGGTGAGATGAAGTTCCCCACCAACAGCTTCTTTTTCCCAGTCGCTCTTTTGGCTATCTAATTCTTGTTTTTTCGCTTTTTCTTTATCGCGAATTTCTGCTGCCTTTTCAAAATCTTGAGAAAGAACAGCTTCTTCCTTTTCCTTAGAGAGTTTCTTGAGTTCATCTTCCAAGGCTTTGACATCAGGTGGCGTTGTGTAAGCTTTTAATCTAACCCTTGAAGAAGCTTCATCGATTAAGTCAATCGCCTTATCTGGAAAATAACGGTCATTGATGTAGCGATCTGCGAGCTTGACACTGCCTTCTATGACTTCATCACTGATGGCAACTTTGTGATGGGCTTCATACTTATCACGGATACCTTTTAAGATACTAATGGTTTCTTCCACACTTGGTGGGTTGACTTGAACTGGTTGGAAACGTCTTTCTAGGGCTGGATCCTTTTCAATGTGTTTACGATACTCATCCAAGGTTGTTGCCCCGATAACTTGAATCTCACCACGTGCCAATTCTGGTTTTAAGATATTGGCAGCATCAAGGGAACCTTCAGCGGCACCAGCACCAATTAAGGTGTGCATTTCATCAATAAAGAGGATTAAATTGCCATCTTTTTTGGCTTCTTCGATGACGCTCTTCATTCTGTCTTCAAAATCACCACGGTACTTACTACCAGCCACTAAGGTACCCATATCAAGGGTATAGACTTTCTTGTCTTTTAAGAGTTCTGGGACATTACCACTGACGATGCGTTGGGCAAGCCCTTCAGCAATCGCTGTCTTCCCTACCCCTGGTTCCCCGATAAGTGCAGGATTATTTTTTGTACGGCGTACCAAAATTTGAATCACACGTTCAATTTCTGCGTTTCTGCCAATGACTGGATCAATCTTACCTTCCTTGGCAAGCTGATTGAGGTTTCTGCCATAGCTTTCAATGGCTGATTTTTCACCATCTTCTTGGCCTTCGCCCACACCTGCACTTGCCTTAGCCTTGTCAGTCAAGCCCAAAAGGCTAGCTGTTACCATACGGATATGTTCTAAAGTCACCCCTTCTTCACTGAGGACACGGAAAGCTATTCCCTCGCCCTCCATAAAGAGCGCCAACAAGATATGTTCGGTGGCCACATAAGAGACTTGCCAATTTAACGCTTCTTTTTGTGCCAGTTCAAAGACACGCTTTGCTCTAGGGGTCAAGCCTACTTCTCCTGTTGTATTTTGTCCTCTACCACCCATTAGGCCGTAAAGTTTTTGTTCGAGTTTTGTCTTATCAATCTCAAGATTGGCTAGGACATTGGCTGCAATACCCTTGCCTTCTTTTAGGATACCGAGCAAAATATGCTCTGTTCCAATAGCTTTTTCGCCATTTTGTAAAGCAATGTCTTTAGCAAGACGGACAACTTCTAAAGCACGTTCTGTATAGTTTTCAAACATAATTATCACTCCTAGTCTTTTAATAGTTCACGAATAATATCTGCACGAAATTTTTCTTTATTTTCTTCATGGGCACCATGATAGTGCACATAGGCATTCTTAACCATGAGCATAGCACGATCTAAGATTTCATAGTCAAGTGCCTGAAAAATCCCCATACTATGCCCAAGTCTCAGTAAGGAAATTTTTTCGATGGCTTCTTCTTCGCTTAATAGCCTTGTTTGGCTAAGCACCCCATAGGCACGATAGACTTTATCCATCACAGCAAGATGGTGTTTATCCACCAATGCCTTCCTCAAGTCCCGCTCTCTTTGGATAAGTTTTTTAGCGACTTCTTCTACAGTCTGGATCAGCTCGCTTTCACTTTTGCCCAAAGTTTTTTGGTTGGAAATTTGATAGATATGACCGATTGCCTTACTACCCTCTCCATAAGCACCACGAATGGCAACACCATATTGATAGAGTTTAGAAAGTTCCTTGCTTTCTCCTGTCATATCATGCAAGGGAAGGTGTAGCATGACTGAAGCTCTTAAGCCTGTACCTAGGTTGCTTGGACAAGCGGTGAGATAGCCCAAGGTATCATGATAAGCATATTCCAAATTTTCACCAAAGGTGTCATCAATAGCATTGATCTTTTGCCACAAGTCTTCCAAGGCAAGGGCTGAGGCAAAGCCTTGGATACGTAAATGATCTTCTTCATTAATCATCACACTACAGCTCTCATCTTGATTTAATGCCAAAGCTGGATAAGGCATCATCAGTAAATCCTTGCTGATAAGGTGGCGCTCAACTAAAATATTTTTTTCTAAGGTTGAAAATCCATTAAGATGATAAAAATCAAAACCACTGTCTTTGCAAATATCAGAGACTTTTTTCCATACCTGTAAGGCACTTTCCCGATCCATCTGATGAGGAAAAGGATAGGCTTTTAAATTTCTCGCTAGCCTGATCCTAGAGGAAAGTACCACATCATTATCTTGTCTATGATTGAATGACGGAAAAGGTGTCATCTGAAACAATGCTTTATTCATCTTTACCACCCTCTTCCTTTGTTTGCTTGAGTTGATCACGGTATTTGGCAGCCAACTCATAGTTTTCTTCTCTGATGGCTTCTTCTAGTTTTTTATTTAAGCCCCTTATTTCTTTTTCTTTATCATCCAAGTCCTCAGGTACATAG
>CALIQN010000086.1 GCA_938044045.1 uncultured Peptococcaceae bacterium | reverse complement strand
ATGCCCCCTAGTCAAAATAAACTTGATCCCTTTGATCTAAAAATGGATGAGCTTAGTCAGCTCATCCTAAAAAATCCTAGCACAATGACGCTCAATAAGGCTCTACTCAATATCTTAGGTGGCTTTGGCCCCCAATCTGTCGAGGAGCTTATTTATCGTGCCAATATCCCTAGTCAGACACGAATTGAATACTTGGGTGAAGGCGACTATCAAAACTTAGAAATTGCTCTTCGTGACTTAAAAGAAGGTTTTACAAATGATCAATGGCAAGCAGAAATTGTCTATAAAGATGGTGAGCCTTTTACCTTTGCTCCTTTTACCCTAAAACAATTTCACAGTTTTGAAAAAAAATCCTTCGAAGATTTGAGCATCCTTTTAGAAACCTACTACCATGTCAAAGAAAAACATGAACGCTTTACTCAACAAGCCAATAGTCTTGGGCGTATCATTCAACATGAAATTGAACGTTGTGAAAAAAAATACAGCCTACAACTAGAAACCATTGCCCAAAAAGAAAATGCCGAAATTTATCGTATCTATGGGGAACTGATTACAGCCAATCTCTATCGTATCAAGCAAGGCGAAACCACCACCCTTGAAAATTTCTATGATAACAATGCCCCTATCACTATCGCCTTAAATCCACAAAAAACGCCGAATGACAACGCTCAAGCCTACTTTAAAACCTATAATCGGGCTAAAAATGGTGCCAGCCAAGCCAGCAAACAAGCCGAACAAACCAAAGAAGAGCTTGACTACTTAAAAAGCATTCTTGACGCCTTACACTTGAGTCAAAAAGATGATGATCTCCTTGAAATCCGTCAAGAGCTTGAGCAAAGTGGTTATTTGAAAGCAAAGGTTCAAAAGAAAAAACAAACGCAAACAATGACCATTTTAAAAACCATCTACCAAGATTATGAAATCTATATTGGTAAAAACAATCTTCAAAATGACTACCTCACCCTAAAACTCTCCCGTCCAAAAGACCTTTGGCTGCATACCAAGGCTATCCATGGCTCCCATGTCTTGATTAAATCAAAAGGGGAACCAACTTTTCCTGATGATGTCATCTTACAAGGGGCAAAATATGCTGCTTATTTTTCCAAGGCACGCTATAGCACACAGGTGCCAGTGGACTATACTTTAAAAAAATTTGTCCATAAGCCTTCAGGGGCAAAGCCTGGCATGGTCATCTATACCGATCAAAAGACTGTCTATGTCACCCCAGAAGCTCTAGAAGTGGAGGAATAAAATGTATATCGACCTTATCACTGTCGGAAAAGTCAAAGAAAAGTTTTATCAAGAGGCAATCAAAGAATACCTTAAGCGTCTATCTGCCTACCACAAGCTCACCATCATCGAAATCGAAGATGAAAAAGATCCCCAAAACGACTCTCCTTCAAGTATTCTTGGTGTTTTAGAAAAAGAGGGCGAAAAAATA
The DNA here is from genome assembly GCA_938044045.1 of uncultured Peptococcaceae bacterium. Taxonomy (GTDB): domain Bacteria; phylum Bacillota; class Peptococcia; order Peptococcales; family Peptococcaceae; genus CALIQN01. The sequence continues at coordinate 11,693 of CALIQN010000086.1, read as the reverse complement.
CAAAAACGTCTTGCCAAAGATACCTATCTTATCGCCCTAGCCATTGATGGCGAGGCGAAAAGTAGTGAAGGGCTGGCCAAGGAATTTTTACGTCTAGAAGGCTTGGGCAAAACCCATCTGACTTTTCTCATCGGAGGATCCTACGGACTTAGTCCTACACTACTACAAAAATGTGATGCCAAACTTTCTTTTTCTAAATTAACCTTTCCTCATCAACTCATGCGTGTCATTTTCTTGGAACAACTCTATCGCACCAGTCGTATTAATAGTGGACAAAAGTACCATAAATAAAGGAGGATTTATGATAAAAATTAAAGTATGGTCAGACTTTGACTGCCCCTATTGCTATATCAGCAAGCACCAAATTGCCAAAGAATTGGCAGAGATGGGCATCACCGATTATGAGCTTGAGATGCTCCCCTACCAACTCTCTCCTGAAAAATTCAACGAACCTGAACGTACTTTTTTTGATGCCTTAGAACTCACCAGTAAAAGTGATCAACTTTCTGCTCAGGCTTCTTTTGAGAAGATTTTTGCTCTTGGTCAAACGGTAGGGCTAGAAGTTCGCCTTGCTACTGCCCCTAGCGTCAATACCGCTCTCGCTCATAGGCTCGTCCTCTGGGCAAAAGAAAGTAACCCCTCCCTGGTCTCTAGCTTGATAGAGCGTCTTTTTCAAGCCCATCTTTCTGACAATGAGGACATCTCTTCCCACCAAAACCTTATTGCCTATGCTAGGGAAGTGGGCTTTGAGGATGAAGCAAGCATCAAGGCTGGACTAGAAGATGAGACCTACCAAGACAAACTGGATGATTACCTTGACTTATCTTACGATGATGATATTGAACTCATCCCACATTATTACTTGCCCAACCAAGTTCAATTTGCTGGTATTCCCCCTGTAAGTGAAATGAAACGTCGCTTAAATTTAGCTTTTACGCCAAAAAGCGACCACTAAAACATGATATCTGACCACTTATACCTCCCACTGAGACAAGAGAAAAAAAACTTGCTATTCTAAGCTGGAAAGGAGGATGATTTATGAAAATCAATTTTATTGAAAGTGATAAAGAAACAGAAATTACTTTGAAAGGTAAGCTTTCCAATCCGGAAGTCGCTCAGCTACTTCATTACTTGGAACAACTCAATTCCCCTGATAAACTCTTGCTTTATCGTGAGGAATGTGTTTATCCCATTGCACTAAAAGATATTTTATATTTTGAAGTAGAAGATAGAAAATGTTACGCCTTTACCAAAAACGAGTCCTATCTCACCAAGCTTAAACTCTATGAACTCGCTGAACTCAAAGGTTTTGCACAAATTGGTAAAAGCACGATTGTCAATTTAGACTATATTGATTACTTCGCACCAGAATTTAGTGGTAATTTTATTCTTTATCTTAAATCATCAGAGAAAACACTCATCTTATCCAGAAAATACGCAAAATCATTTATCAACATTCTTAGGGGAGGATTATCATGTTAAAACAATTTATTGAAAGATCACTTATTGGCCTAGGTATCGCCTATCTCATTACTACTTTTTGGGTCTTTGTCACGCCAGCACAAGAAGCATCTGCTACTATTTTAGCCATTTGGGGAATTGCTTCTATCATTTATAGTACCACTACGATCATCTATGATTACCAAGCATTTCCTAAGGCACTTGTTATTCACTTTACTTGCTCTTTGATTGTCACTTTAATCGCTTGTAAGGCAATGGGTCTGGCTATTGGCTTTGAAATACCAAATGGTACTTATCTTGCTATCATGCTTAACTTCATCGTTGTCTATTTCATTATCTTCCTTGCAAAACACTTCTCTGCAAAGCGACAAACTAAGCTATTAAATGAAATGGTAACAAAACATCAAAAATAAAACTGCTATCCCTTTAGGGGGCAGTTTTTTTTTACATAAATTTACATTTTCCATCTTGACGAAAAGCAAAAAAATACGCATAATAATCTAGTAAATTATAAAATATTATAATTTACTACAGTAAAGAGAGGGTGAATTACAAAATGACACATGAAGAAGTTCATGAAAGAAAACAACGCTTAGTCCATGAAATACTCCGTACCCGTCGCGAGCTCAATATTACTCAAAAAAATATTGAAGCAGCTTGTGGCGTTAAGCAACCTGTGATTGCTCGTATGGAAAGAGGGCTTACTGACCCTCAGCTTACTACCATTTTAAAGGTACTCGAGCCTCTAGGTAAGACTTTAGCGATTGTACCAATTGATGATAAAAATGCTTAAATAAAAAAAAGACTGCTTAAGCAGTCTTTTTTTTATGTCTCTAATAAATTTTGCCAGTGCCTTAAAAGCTTTTCCAAATCATCTAGCGTTGAAAGGCTAGATGCTTCTTGGCGTAAAATCTTAGCATATCTCAGCTCCTTGACATACCAACCAACATGCTTACGCATTTCACGCATAGCGATATATTCTCCCTTGTCCTCAATGACAAGCTTGGCATGCCTTAACATAAGTGTTGCTCGTTCACTTAAACTAGGTGAAGGTAGCAAGATGCCTTCACCCAAATAGGTTTTAATTTCACTAAAAAGCCATGGTCTGCCCATCGCACCTCGCCCTATCATAATCCCACAAGCACCTGTTGTGTCTAAGATTTCTTTTGCTTTTTGAGGCGTATCAACATCACCATTGGCAAGTACTGGTAAGCTTATCGCTTCTACAATATCGCTTATCGCTTGCCAATTTGCTTTTCCAGTGTAATACTCTTGCCTTGTGCGACCATGAACTGATAAAAGGCTAATACCCGTTTCCGCTAAACCTTGAACAAAATTTTGCATAAAGCCCTTGTCATAACAATCCCAACCAATACGACATTTCACACTGACGGGGACATCTACGGCTTGAACTAAAGTTCTCATCAGATTAATAGCCTTTTCTGGTGATTTTAAAAGAGCAGAACCTTCATGATTATTGACAACCTTAGGAACTGGACAGCCCATATTAAAGTCCAACCACTGTGCCCCTAGTGCAACAGCACGGCGCCCAGCCTCGCTGACAATCTCTTCTTCATGGCCAAAAAGTTGAATCGCCACCAAACCCTTTTCACCCTTTGTGTCTAAGAGTTTTTCGGTTTTTTCATTGGAAAAGGTCAAGGCCTTGGCACTAATCATTTCACTAAACAACATATCGGCACCATATTCTTGTGCCAAAATTCGCATCGCCTTATCACTTGCACCAGCCATTGGGGCTAGGGCAAGGATGGGGCGATTGTTGTTTTCCAAAATTGCTTTAAGCATTATCTTTTTCCTGCTTCTTTTCTGGCGTAGACGTGAACCAACCCCAAAGGGCAATGCCTATCATCGTCCCGAAGAAAATCACTTGCCATAAAGCACTATGAATAAAGTCAGCTGGAATAATCCCTAGGGCTTCATGGGAGAGAGAAACAATTGCCAATTTTATCGCAATCCAACCCACAAGGAGAAAAGCAGCGAGTTCCAACTTTGGTCTTTGATCCAAAAGTTTGACAAAAATTGTTGCTGCAAAACGCATCAAAACAACTCCTGCCATACCCCCAACGAAGACCACCAAAAACTGTCCAATATCCATACCACCAATATGTGCTATCCCTGTGGGCTTAAGGGAAATCGCCACAGCAACAGCCGCCAAAATAGAATCTACAGCAAAGGCAAGGTCAGCAATTTCCACCTTAGCGACAGTTTTCCAAAAGTCCTTACGACTGGCCTTAAGTGGGACTTCCTCTTTTAAATTATCTACCTTACTGGTGTCATTTTCCTGATGTTTGAGGTATTTTCTAATATTAGAGACAGCAACAAAAAATAGATAAAGAGCACCCACTGCCTGTGCCTGCCAGACATTAGCCAACCAAGAAATGGCAAAAAGGGCAGAAAAGCGTAAAACCAAGGCACCCGCCAAGCCATAAAATAACACCTTAGGGCGGCTATTTGGTGGAAGGGGCTTGACCATTACTGCCAATACAAGGGCATTATCGGCAGAAAGTATCCCCTCCATAAGTATCAGTAAGACCAGTACAAATAAATAATTTAACAATAATCCTGCTTCCAATTGAGATTCTCCTATCTTAAATAAAAAATAGACCTTTATTTTCTGTCAAAAGAAAATAAAGGTCTTGCATTCAAAGTCATACTTTGCCGTTAGCACCGGTGATAAACACGAATTGACGATACTAACGCTGGAAAATTCCAGAGCTACTCCCCTTTAGTAGATATCCACATTATACCATAAAATCGACACTTGTAAACGTCAGGTTTAAAATACGTACTAAACCTACTCAGCATCCTCTCCTTCTTTCCTTGAAAACAAAAAGCTGTTGTACCTTTTAAAGATACAACAGCTCAAGCGCTCTCCTTTTGGTCTCATATTAATCAGACCTATCTGGATCACTAGGGGGAGTTTATAAACATTGTGGCAAACAAAGTTTGCCACAATGACAAGCTTGTTTCATTGTCAATACTTTACATATCAACAGATACTTTAGTACACAAATCTTTCTTGCACTGGCAAGGAAGTATACGATAAGCGATGTAGCCCATAGGAATTATCATAATGAGCGAAATCACATTCATGATAATATCACCTGATTCAAAGGGAATGAAGCCTTGTATCGCAGCCACGAGATTATTGGCAACGTGTACCAAAATAGGAAATAACAGGTTATTGCTCTTTTCATAAATAATACCTGCCACTAGACCCATCAAAGTGGCATAGACAATTTGAACGGTATTCATATGATAAAGACCAAACAATACTGATGAGACCAGTATTGCAACCCAAGGGGGAGAAACACGACGCAAAGAACGAAAGACTATGCCACGAAAGACAATTTCTTCTATGAGAGGGGCACCAATCACAGCGACCACAACAGCCCCTAGAAAGCTACCGCCACCAATATTTTCATTTCCCATATTCATGGCATTTAAGCTATCTTTAAGCGCCGGCAGCTGCTCTGCAAGCATAATCCAAAGCAGTGAGACACCTGAGACCCCTACACCTGCCACAAGACATTTTACAGAATACGTTGGGTTGAGACTTAGCTTTGCTTCCGCTTTATCCTTTGCAAATACGAGTTTGTAGATTGTGAAGAAGACTAAAATTAACACTGCATAGACAAAGACTTCACCCAAATAAGAGAATTTCGCAAACTGTTCTTTAGGAATATGAAAAATATCCAAAACCAATTTTTCAACAGTATAGTATAAAATATTTGATAGTATAAGATGTAGCGCTATGACAAAAATTGGAAATGCTATAAACTTCGTCTTATACCATCTATCCATATTATTGTTACTCATAAGTTACTCCAAATTAGTTCTTTTTGCTTAGTTCTGCAATTTGTTTTTCAAGCTCAGCAATCTTTTGAAGATCGTCATTGAGCCTTTTTAATTCTTCTGCTGTGAACTTGTCTTTTATCCCTTCTATTTGAGCTTTTAAGAAAGCATCATAGGTTTGACCACTATCTTGTTGTACTTTATCTTTTTGTACTTGAGCAAATATCTTATTCCAAAGCGCTTGATTTTCACCTGTCAGAATATTGCTTTCTTCGGTGATTAACTGAGTGATTTTGTCTTCAGCAGGTGCACTAGAAGCCACTGAAGTACTGACACCATTACCTGCTTTGACTTCATCGACAATTTTAAGAATTTCATCTAATTTTTTCTCATTGTCAATACTACCGACAATAGGTTCGCCAATAATATCACCATTTTTAGCGACGATAATAGTGGTTGGGAAGCTAAAGATTTTTCCAACATAGTTCATCGCATCTTGCTCTCCAGTAATATAGATATTTCTATAGGTCACACCTAGTTTAGAAAGAATTTCTTTTGCTTCTTTAAGGTCAGCCTCATTATCTGCGACTTGGACATTGACCCCGACAAGCTCTGCACCTTTTTCACGAAGTTTTGCATTGAATTTTTCAAGGGTAGGCATCTCATTGACACAAGCGGAACAACCATTAAACCAAAAATTAAGAATGGTGACTTCATTTTTAGCAAAGAGAGATTGATCGACACTGTTGCCTTCAAAGTCTTTACCTTGGAAATTAGGAAACATTTCAGCTTGCTTGGTCGCTTCTGCTGTAGACTGTTCTGATGGCATTTGCGCCTCATTATTACCACAAGCGACAAGTGAGGTTGCGAGCATTGCTACCATAAGTACAGGTGCGATTTTTTTAGTTAGTTTCATGTTTGATTTCTCCAATCTGATTTGTAATTTTATTTTCCATTTTAATCTCGGGGAACTGTTTTAAGCCCCATTGCATACTAATGGCTTGTGTTGGACAGCCCTTGAGACACTCCCCACAACGAATACATTCTGTGTGAGCAGTGTTTTTGGTGATGTCCACATCCATTTTACAAGTCCTACGACATTTTCCACAAGAAACACACTTGTGTCCATCAACATGATAGTTAAGAAATGAAATCTTATTAAATAAAGCATAAAAGGCACCGAGAGGACAAAGCCATTTGCAAAATGGTCGATAAAACAAGACACTGAGAATGATAACTGCCATTAAGATGGTAAATTTTAGGGTGAAAAGTGTCCCTAAAGTCGCTCGAATCGTCTTATCCACCAAAGAAAGTGGTATCCCACCCTCCAGTATCCCTTGCGGGCAAATGTATTTACAAAAATATGGTGAGCCAGTACCAGCGTTGTTGGTTAGCAATATAGGAAGTGCTACAACTGTAATGAGTAGGACACCATACTTTAGGTAACGTAGTACTTTTAATTTTTTGGTGCTAAATTTCTTGGTCGGAATTTTATGTAGTAAATCTTGAAACCAGCCAAAAGGACAAAGAAAACCACAGATAAACCTGCCAAGCATAATACCAAAGAAAATCAATAGCCCTGTGATGTAATAAGAAAAATTAAACTTAGAAGAGCCTACAACTGCCTGAAAAGAACCCACAGGACAAGAGCCTGTCGCACCTGGACAAGAATAACAGTTGAGTCCTGGTACACACACCTGCTTTACCTTTCCATTGTACAAAACACCCTGTAAAAAATTTGGCAAGTGAATGTTTGTCAGAAAAGTAGCAAAGAGTTGAATGCTATTTCTCCTTTTAGCCAAACTGCTCCATAGGCCTCGTCCTTTCCTCTTCATTTGAAATTTAGCCAATTCCGACACACTCCAAACATAGACGAATTGCCTTAGTAAAGACAGTTTCCACTTCTCCTCGATAGACGCCTAAGCATACAAAGACAATTGCTGTCGCAATCAATATGAGTTGCAGAGCGAGTCTTATCTGTGAGGAATATTTGTTGATAAATGCCATAGCCTCTCCTCCTTTTTTCGCCTCATTCTTAGGAACAATACCAGTATAACAAACCCTCTATAAATTTTTTGTTAAGTAAAATGTGATCCTCTCATTTTTGGATTGCCCCTTGTTTTTACTTGGCTTTTCACTGACAATGGTAGTCTAGCAACTTGAGTATAAAATTTATGTTAAGAAAAATTTTATTTGATTCTATCAGACAAACGCTGCTTTTAAAAGCAATAAAACACTAGGAAAGGAAAGTAATACATTATGAGAGTATTAGTCGTTGAAGATGAAAAAACCCTTTGCGAAACCATTGCAAAGGGGCTAAGACTTGATGGATATGAGGTTGATACCTGTTTTGATGGTGAGGAAGCTTGGGATATGATTCTCTCTGAAAGCTATGATCTTATCATCCTTGACTTAAATCTCCCAGGTATGGACGGCATGACAGTCCTTAAAAACATTCGCAAGGAAGATAGTGAAACCAGTGTGCTTATCCTCTCTGCTAGAGGGCAGCTCCAAGATAAAATTGATGGCCTTGATGGTGGCGCAAATGACTACCTCTGTAAACCTTTTCACTTTGAAGAACTCGAAGCACGGGTCCGTAGTCTCACCAGAAGACGGGTCATTCAAAATAATCTTATCTTGGAATGTGGTGAACTGTCCCTTGATACAAAGACACGCATCGTACTGGTAAAAGGAGAAATGCTCTCCCTAACACGAAAAGAACTCGGACTATTGGAATACCTCATGCTCCATCATGACCGTCCAGTTAGTCAAGAAGAGCTGATTGCCCACGTTTGGGATAGCAGTGTGGATAGTTTTAGTAATTCTATCCGAGTGCATATTTCTGCCCTTCGTAAAAAATTAAGAGCAACCCTAGGTTATGATCCTATTACCAATCGTATTGGACAAGGCTATGTTATCGGGAGTCAGTCAAAATGAAAAAACCTATTTCCCTACAATGGAAAGTCACCTTAGTCAGTGCCATCATGGTCATCATCTCTTGCCTTTCCTTAAGTTACTTTATCAGCACCTCTGCCATCTCCTATATGGATCAAATCGAAGACTCTGCCATTTCAATTTTTCCACAACAGAGTGAGGTGAGCCAAAATACCTCTGAGACACTTGAACTCCATCTTGATATGACAACAATTATTTCAGATATTCAGGTAGAATTTTGGGGCAAGAGTCTACTGATTACTTTGATTGTCACCTTAATCACCAGTGCCTTGATTTATTTTATCATTGGCTATGCCTTGCGTCCCCTTCAACAACTAGGCAAACAAATCGAAGAAATCCAAGCTAAAAATCTCAAAGAAGCACTTGTTTTAAAAAGCAACTCTATCGAGATTATCCACTTGACCAATGCTTTTAATGAAATGCTTCAAAGACTCAATAGTACTTTTTTTGCCCAAAGGCAATTCGCCGCCAATGCTGCCCATGAACTACGCACCCCTTTAGCCGTCATGCAAACAAAACTTGAGGTCTTTGAAAAAAATACAAAGCCCCAAATTGCTGATTATCAGGAGGCACTCAGTATGGTAAAAGTCCAAACAGAACGCCTTTCTCAAGTGATTGATGTCCTATTAGAAATGACTGACTTACAAACTGCAAAGAAAAATACCCTCATCCCACTTGATGTCCTCACTGAAGAAGTCATCTGTGATTTAATCGCTATTGCTGAAAACAAAGGTATTGCCCTCAACCAAAAACCTGGCACATCACCTCAAATCCTTGGTAATGATACCTTAATGTATCGTGCCATCTATAATCTAATTGAAAATGCCATCAAGTATAATCACCAAGGTGGTGAAGTTACCATAGCCATAGAAGAAACAAATGACCAAGCAAAAGTTATGATTTCTGATACCGGCTCTGGGATTGATAAAAATGATTGGGAAAAAATCTTTGAACCCTTTTTTAGAGTCGATAAATCAAGAAGTCGTGCGATGGGAGGTGCTGGTCTAGGACTGGCACTGGTAAAGGAAATCGCCAAACAACATGGTGGTGATGTCTCTATTATCCAAAGTAGCAACCAAGGCACAACCATCGCACTCATCCTACCTAAAAAATCATGACAGCCTCGTCTTATCCCTTAAAAAAGTACTCTCCTATAGGTGCTCTCCGATAATTTTTTCCATCCAAATGATATTGTACCAACGATTAAATTTATAACCACATTTATGAAAAACCCCTATTTTTGAAAAGCCAAGGCGAGTGTGAAAACGCTCGCTATTTTTTGTCAAATACTCATCTTCTACGATGGGATCTGCCACACAAACATAGAGATTTAAAATGCCTTGTGCCTTTAGTAACTCTTCCATTGTCTCGTATAATTTTCGTCCATAGCCACGACCTCTTGCCTCATAATCAAGATAAATCGTCAATTCACAAGAATGTCTATAGGCTGCTCTACCAACAAAGGCACCCCCATAGACAAAGCCCCAGACTTTACCATCCTCTTCAACCACCAGGTAAGGATAATTTTTTAGTGTTTTTTGTACACGATTGCCAAATTCCTCTACTGAAGGGATATCATATTCAAATGAAATGGCAGTATTTTCAACATAATAACCATAAATTTCCACTAACCTTGGCACATCTGCCATGGTTGCTGTTCTAATTGTCATTGTTTCCCTCATCATAGTCTTCCTCCCCTGTCAAATTTAGGACAAAGTTTCCTTTAATCCACATTTCCCACAATCACTACAGCCATTGCAAATGAGCCGACTGGCACACTCTTGACAAGTACTGCTGTAGGATGGTGTGTACAATTTTTCTTCAGCTATCGGCTCATCCCAAAAATTAACAAGCTTAAACACCATAGGCTTACCTTGGTAATTCATCTTAGAGCGATAAGCTTGCTTGGACTGTAACTGCTTACTTGGCAAATGGTAAAGTTTGCCATCCTTGATGAAATTGGTACCTGTTTCCATAAAAACAAAGGTCACATCATGTTGGACACAAGCCTGTTGCAAGGTCTTGACCCAATCAAAATCACAAGGTCTTGCCCCATCATAGTTTTCACCACCGCAAACGACCTGTTCTATCTGATTAGAGGCAAGGTATTTGTCTATCGCAATCGAGCCAAGCAAGGGTGCACAGACAATGCCTTTGTGTTTAAAGGGCAAATCTAAAAGTAGTGGTATCCTTTCATCTGTCCGCTTTTGGTTCTCACAAGTAACATTAAAAAAGATATTTTCCCAGCCCTCTCCCCAATCTTTGGGCAAGCATTGGGCTACCCTTTGAGGCCGTTTGGTCAGAAGAAAAAACTTCACATCTTGACGTTGTCGCATCATAGACCATGCTTCTTCTCGCCACTGATCCGCTTCCTCTAAAAAGAAATCCGAAGTCATGCAGACACGAATCAACTCGCCACTTTTTACCTTGTAATTGCCCCTTTTATCCCTCTCTAGAGGATAGTAAAAGCCATTTTTAGTGCGATAGATATCAGCACCATTTCTATCCCTCATCTTATCGAGAAAAAACATGTAACAGTTTTGACAGCCTTCACTACACTTCACACACCCATGCCAAGGATTCCATATATCACGCATTGACTGACTACCTCGATACTAGCTTATTGAGCAAACTATCAATATCACAATTGATAAAAAGACTCCTTGCTTCAAGCTCAGCAGGATAAACTGTCCCATCATAATTTATACAAAGATACTTTGCCTTGGAATTTTTTTGTACCATACGCCAAAATGGATACTTAATAATCCCTGGCGTATTATCACCAACACCCAATTCCATATAGATGACCTTGCCTTTTTCATACTGTTTTAAAAAATCAGCATAAGCCTTAGCAGCCCTATGCCAACCCTCATCTTCTACAAAATTCTGATCAATGCGCAAGTTGGTCGTCATCTCAGAGCCATCATCTGGACACTTTGGGATTAATGCTGATGGTAGGCTCATCCTGACCTTACCCTCATCAGGAAAATCAAAGGCACCTTCTTTATTTCTCACAAAACCTTGGGCTGACATCGCTTGATGGATCCAGTCTTCATTATCATAAGTCTTTTGAATTTTAGGATTCACACTTTGAAAGAGACCAAAATCCCCTTGAGTATAAAAGAGACGTTTTTTATCAAAACCTGTCTTTTGGAAACAGTGATCCACATTGGTCGTCAGGACAAAATAATTTTTATCTTTGATTAGTTTGTGCAAGGTCTCATAAGTCGACTTTGGTGGGTTTAAATAACGATTGATATAGATTTGACGTGCCCAAAATGCCCAAAATATTTCCTTTGTCGGATAAGGATAGAACCCCGCCTCATACATATTCGAAAAGCCATATTGCTTAGAAAAATCAGAAAACCACTTTTCAAAACGTTCCCCATCATACACAAAGCCAGCAGAGGTCGATAGTCCTGCCCCAGCACCAATGACAATCGCTTCTGCCCCATCAATAGCCT
>CALIQN010000085.1 GCA_938044045.1 uncultured Peptococcaceae bacterium | reverse complement strand
GAAAGTTATATCAAGAGATTAAAGAACAAGGTTACACGATAGTACCTTTAAAAGCCTATTTTAGTAGAGATAAAATTAAACTTGAAATAGGCTTGGCAAAGGGTAAAAAACTTTATGATAAGCGTGATACTAATGCTAAAAAGGTTGCGCAGAGAGAAATTGAGCGAGCACTTAAAAGTAAACAAAGGGGAGAATAATTATGGCAAAGTCTTTTTCAAGTGAGATTAGAAAAGTTTATTTAAAACAAAAAAAATTGGAAATGAAAAAGAAAACTGGTAAGGGTATTTTTGCTTTGATTTTGGCGGTGATAGCGATCATATTTTCAGATAGCTTACTAAAAGAGAAAGAATAATAAACCTTATAAATTTAGCAGCTGATAGGGGGAAAAAGCATTGTTTAAATCACAGGCTTGGTATCAGTATTTATTTGATAAAGGCATCTTAAGCAAAGAGGCTTTTTCAAATGAGCTTGACAATGAACAGAACATTATTGAAGAAATGAAAAGTAAAGGCATCCGGCCATCAGTTTGGAAAAATGCATTTCTGACATTTTTTGGATGTCCTTATTTAGAGGATGATTTGATTCCTCCTCCAGATACTAAAAATAGAGAAATGTTGGATCAAGAGGGTTATATTTTAATTGGTGATAAGCGTTGCTATACCTATCCTGCTAAGAATGATATGGTGAGCTACTATATAGAACGCACGTATTTGGAAAACTTGTGGCAATATCGTGCGCTGGCATCACTTTCAGATCTTCGTATTGATACGGTGGCTGAAGGGGATGCTTTTTTTCGTTTTCATGAAAAATATGAGTCGGTAGCTGATTTTATTGAGACTTTATTTTGCAGTGCGATTAGTAGGCGTGCAACAGATATTCATCTTGATATTTCAGAAGATAAATTCATTATTAGACTTCGTGTGGATGGAATGTTAACACCTCTTTGGCAACTGCCTATGCATTTACATACTTTAGCAATCAATCGATTAAAAGTTAGTGCCAATATGGACTTAGTAGAAAAAAGAAGACCACAAGATGGCCATTTTAAGGCATGGGTTAATGAAGTTTGTTATCATTTTCGCTTAGCAACACTTGGTCTTTTGCATTATGAAAAAATGGTGATTCGAATTTTACCTCAGAAAGAACGTTTTTGGGATATGAGCACCTTAGGGTTAAGAGAAAGTCAGATTGAAACAATTCTTCAAAGCACTAAGAAAAAACAAGGTCTTATCCTTATCACAGGACCAACAAATAGTGGCAAATCAACTTTGCTTTATACCTTGTTAAGAAGACATCTTCAAGAGGAACAATCCATTTTTACCATTGAAGATCCTGTAGAAACCCAAGTGGCTAGCTTTTTTCAAGTAGAGGTGAATAAAAAAGCTCAAGTGGATTTTGCTTCAGGGCTAAGGGGGATTTTAAGACAAGATCCAGATATTATTGCCATTGGAGAATTAAGAGATAGTGAAACCTTAGATATTGCACTTAAGGCTGCACTTACAGGTCATTTGGTTTATGCTACCTTACACACTTCATCAGCCATTGGTGCCATACCTCGCTTAATTAATATGGGTGCTGATAGTGAAATGCTCGCTTCAGTACTTCGTCTTGTGATCAATCAGAGATTGGTCAGAAGATCTTGTAAGCATGAAGAGGACAGCTTTTGTCCTTTATGTCATGGTAGTGGGTACTATGACAGGATAGGCTTATTTGAAACTTGGTTTTTAGAAGATGAAACAAAAGAGAGCATCAGCCTAGGCAATATCAGTAAAGAAAAGCTTAGTAGATTAATCACTAAGGAAGAATTATATACTCTAAAAGAGGATGCAAAAGCTAAGGTAGAAAAAGGTGTCACCACTTGGGAAGAAGTTGGGCAATATCTATGAGGTAGTAAGATGAAAAGTTACTATAAATATGAAGCTTATGATGAAAAAAGACAGTTTTATCAGACAAAAATTATAGCGACCAGTGAAAAAGATGCTTACCAGAAATTAAGCGTGATGGGCTTATATGTTGCCAGTTTAAAACGAGAAAGAGGATGGCAAACACTCCTTTTTTCTATGCAGTATAAGTTGCCTGAGCAAGAGCTTATTTTCTTTTTTAGACAGTTAGCATTTGCGCTAAAAAGTGGAATTAGCTTGATAGAGGCAATGAAGTTACAAGCTGAAGAAATTCAACATAAAAATATGCAACAATTTAACACAGAAATCATTAGTTTTTTATCGAGAGGTTTCTCATTTTCTGAAAGTATACGGTTAAGCACTTATGACTTGCCTGAACTCGTAAAAGAATGGCTATTATTGGGTGAAGTTGAGGGCAAATTAGACAACATACTAGGGGATATTGCTGACTATTTAGAAAAGGAGACTGCCTTTAAAAGAGATTTGAAGGGGCAATTGGCTTATCCAATTTTACTTTTTGGACTTTTGAGTGTTTTTTTCTTCCTTTTAGCATTTTATTTTGTACCAATGTTAGAAGAGGCGTATAGAGAGTTTGGCATAGCAATACCTAAGAGTCTAGCACTTCTTCTTATGGTGACTAAGGGGATAAAAAATATGAAGTGGCTAATACTCTTATTTGTTTGTTTAAGTGTAGTGATTTTAAAGAGAGACTATAAAAGGATTAGAACAAGATTAAGACAGTATTTCAGTAGCCTTCTTGAACGCATACCTTCCTTAGCCTTATTAAGAAATTTGTATTACTTTATCCCTTTCTCACGTTCTTTATCTATTTTACTGGATAGTGGGGTTTCCGCAGTTGTAGCCTTTTCTATTTTGGAATCAAGTGGAAAGAATCCAAATTATCTCAAGGTGATTAGAAAGGCAAAAGAAAAAGTTCTTTCTGGAGAGGGTATGATGAAAGCCTTTGAAAATGCATTTTTCATTCCCAAAAGTTCTTATCAGATGTTACTTCTCGCTGAGAAAAGTGGAAAGTTATCAGAAGCCTTGATTTTTTTGTCCAATTATTATGAAAAATTACAACGGCAAAAGCTCAGGATGCTTATTAAACTTGTCGAACCAGCAATGATTATTATTTTAGGTTTAGCAGTATTATTTTTGGCAGTAGCATTTTATGTGCCTATTATTGACTCTTATGAAAACTTTTTTAAGGTATAGGAGGCAGTTTGTGAAACAAGAGGGATTTACACTTATTGAATCTATTACGGTCATTACGCTAATTATTATTTTGGCGAGTACTATTAGCTTATCTCTTTCAAGTTTGTATGGTGTTGAACGTGACAAGGGTATTGAAAATGAATTGGTACTCTTATCTAGTTCTGCCAAAGCTTATCATTTAGCTTTTCCTGATGATGGCGTTATTACACAAGAAAAGCTCGTTTCCAGTGGATTTTTGTCAGAAATTTTACCTGATAAGAAGGGCTATCGTTATCAAATTAGTGTACAGGATGAGAAAATTATAGTCATTTTAGTATCTAGTAAAGGGGTGTACACTTATCGTGATGGGAGAGAGGCAAAGATACAAGTCTAGTGGCTTTACTTATGTTGAGTTATTGACTGTTTTAACAATTATCATGATACTTTGTGGTCTTGTCTTACTAAAATTTACCAACTTACAGGACTATCAAATTTTAAAAAATACAAGCGAGCAGTTGTTGAGTGATTGTTTTTATGCACGATCTTTGGCAGAGGCGAGAGGTAAAACCATTCAGATAAAAATTTATTCCAAAAATTGTTATCGTATTTTAGATCACCAAATGAAATGTTTACAGGAAGTCAAGATAGATGATAGGCTTGCTTTAAGTGGTAAAGATAATGCTAACATTTTGTTTTTTTCTAATGGGACAACGATAGGTAATACCTTTTGTTTACAAGGCAAAAAAACAAAAAAATATATTGTGGTTGCACAAACGGGTCGAATAAGGGTGAGTGATAAGGATGAAAACATTTAAGCTCATTTCTAAGAGATGGCAGGGTTTATCATTAATTGAAAGTGTTATAACCTTAGCAATCTTATCTGTCGTTTTTCTCAGTTTATTTAAGTGCTTAAATTTTGCAGTCTATCAAAATCATTATCGTCAGGAGTTGGAAGGGATTACAAATGCTGTTGATGAAATTTTTCTCTTAGATCGCCATTTTGGTCATTTTATGCCACCCTATCAAAAATGGACCTACCAAAAAGAATGGATTGATCAAGATGGTATTACCTATCAACGCCTCATTGTAAAATCACCCTCACAAGAAATCCTGTATTTCTATAGGAGGCTTTAACATGAAAAAAGGTTTTACATTAGTTGAAGCGTTAATTGGCCTTGTGATTTTTTCGCTTGTGATTTCTTTATTAGGTCTTTATCAGAGAAATTCAAGGCTTTTGGTAGAAGAAACGAAACTTAAAGGTATGGTAAGTTTAGAGCAAAATTTGGGTTTAGACGAACTTTCAAAAGATCTTAGTTTGGCTGAAACATTTATTTTTCTAGGTCCTAACAAGGTTACTTTTGATTTACCAAGGTATAATGAACATTTTGGGAAAGTGCAAAAGGAAGTTAGGCAGGTTTCTTACGAATTAGATGTTTTCAGGCAAGAGATGGCAAAAGACTATGAGGTGCCAAGATTTGGTTTGGTGCGAGTTGAAAATGGCATCAAACAACCTGTCGTTTATTATTTTGGTGCCAATCCCTACGACTTAGCATTTAAGTATTATGATGATAAGGGAGTTTTAATAACATATGGCGACGCTCAAGACAAGTTAGTAGAAAAAATTGAGGTGTCTATTCGTACTAAAACAAGAAAACAAGATTATGTACTGATGAATAAAGTGATCATTAGGCCCTTGAAAGGGAGGGATAGTGGCTGATGGCCAAAGAAAATTCTAAAACGGTATCCTATAGTAATATTGGGACATTTTTATTTTTTAAAATTATTCTACCTGAGCAGGAGGATAAGGCAGAGGAGAGTTTAAGATTAGCACTTATCATGAGGGGTTATTCAAAAGACTGTAAATTTACTTATCGAGTATTTAGTCTATTTGAAAGGAATGATTATGTTTTAGTATGGCTTTTAGAGGATGAAGCGATTACTCAAATACAGATGGAAGGTATCAGTGAAGTTATCCATGAGCATTATTATTTAGCAGAATCATATGCCTATCTTGCGCCTAAAGATAGTTTAATACATTTCTTTGTCGATGTAGAAAGTGGCATTTTGAGTATGGTTGTACTTTATGGTCAGGTGGTAGCATTTGAGCTTTTGCCTATAGATCTAGCTCTGGCATCTTACCAAAAAGTATTACTTGATCGGTTTTATGAGGAACATCAGATTGATTTAGTGGCTGGAGAACATTTTCATCAAGTTGAGAGAAAAGATAAGCCAGGTGAGGCGTTTAAGATACGTCTTAATTCTAGTGAAATAGTTTCTGTAAAAGGTAAACGAGCTAAAACCTATTTTTTGACCTTTTTCATGCTAGTCATTTTACCATTTTCTTTAGGTGTTTATTATTATCTTGAGGGCAATCAAACCCTAGATACGGATGATAGTCAAAGAAGGGAGGCCATTATCCAACCGGAAATTTCTTATACAGAAGCAATTACAGAGTTAAAAGCCTTACAATTTAGTTCTTATATACTTCAAATAAAGGGTCAAAGTGGAACGTTAGAGTTTTTTCTATCAGATCTTAAACAACTAGATGATTTTCTTGATGTATTGAACAAGAAAAAACACCTTAAAGCTGTTGTTTTAGAACACATTGACCAGGTAGAGAATAAGGGCTATCATATCCAAATAAGCTTTCAAATAAAGGGGTAGCGTATGAAAGTTAGACCAGTCTTTATTTATGCTTTAATTATTGCCATGAGTTTACTTGCAATAGAATTTTGTATCACGATGTATCAGTCTACACTTTTTGAAGTACCACCATCATCCATTAGTGAAGTTCAAAATGAGAAGACTTATACAGATCAAGAAGTTTATGATGGGGTTTTAAGTATGTCACGTTTGCATAAACTTGTCCTTAAGCGCTATGATAAGGATGCGAATCGTATGTATGAATTTGAAGGAAGCAAGGAACAACTTGAGGATTTTATGCTTTCTGTAGAGAAAATTTTACCTAGTGCGATAACAAGCTTTGAGCTTGGTGTCGAGACCAATAAATTAGCCACTTTAGTGGTGTGCTTTTAGTCAAGGAGGATAAGCTGTGGAAAGAAGACTGATTGAATCAATTTTTGATCAAGCAACAGGCATGGGTGCTGAGTTTGTAGAAGTCTATATGGAAGAAAAAACTAGTGTCGCAACTATTTTTGAAAATAGTAAAGTGGAAGATATCTATCAAAATACAGATACTGGTATTGGGATAAGAGTACTGAATGGTAAAGAAAGCGCCTATGGTTATACCAATGACTTAGAGAAAGAAGCCATTTTAAGCCTAGCCAAGAGAGTAGGAGAAAGCGTTCAAGGCAAGGGAAATTCCGTCATATTGGCTCAAGATAAGGCAGTAGCAGAAAAGTTTGATGAGGTAGAGCATTTTTCGTTAGATGATCAGGTGAACTGGCTTAAAATGGGCGATCAATGTTTGAGTGAAAAAGAAAATGTCAAGCAAAGTAGTTTATCAATTAGTGATGTTCATCAAAAAGTTACCATTGCAAATACAGAGGGCTGTTATGTGGAAGATGAGCGCTATCGTCGTCGAGCAAATGCGAGGGTCATTTTAGACAAAGATGGTGATGTTCAAACAGGCTATGCTTCTTATGGTGTGACTGGTGAAGGCAATCTTTTTATGGAAAAAGATTTTAATGGTTTGTGTGAAGAAGCTTATCATCATGGTAGTAATTTACTCTCAGCTATGCCATGTAAGGGTGGTAGACTACCGGTAGTTATGGCGAGTAGTGCTGGAGGCACGATGGTACATGAAGCTTGTGGTCATGGTTTGGAGGCTGACTTAGTAGAAAGGGGAATCTCAGCTTATAAGGATAAACTAGAAACAGAAGTGGCTAGTCCAGAAATAAGTGTCATAGATGATGGTGCAATGGCCTCTCGTTTTGGAACAAGCTATTATGATGATGAAGGCTATAAGACCCAAGAAAATGTTTTAATTGACCATGGGATTTTAAAGCGATACATGTGTGATTTACACACAAGCAAAAAAACCAATTGGGCACAAACAGGAAATGGTAGACGTGAAAGTTATCGTCATAAACCACAAACAAGAATGACAACGACCTACATCAAACCAGGTAATGAACAAGCAGAAGATATTATCAAAGGTGTTAAAGAGGGTCTTTTGGTCACTAAGATGGGTGGCGGACAGGTTGATGTCCTTAGTGGAGACTATGTATTTGATGTGAGTGAGGGTTATTGGATTAATAATGGGGAAATTAGTCATGCGGTTCGTGGTGCAACCCTTGCAGGCAATGGACCAAAGAGCCTTCGAGATGTGAGTCAAGTAGGCTCTGACTTAGGCTTTGGAATTGGTGTTTGTGGCAAAGGGGGACAAGGGGCACCAGTCGCTGATGCGCAACCAACAATGCGCATAGAGAACCTAGTCATAGGTGGCGTTATTTCAGATGATGAAATTATTTCATAGGCAAAGAGCCAGTAGTTATTTGTATTTAGTGATCATACTAGGGGTAATTTCTTTTGCCATTTTTGGCTTTATGCATTTTGAACTTAGGTTAAATGAAGTTGCCAGGCTACAAGTACAAGCAAAACAAACTAGACTATTAAGTGAGCTTGCTTTTGATAGTGCCCAGTCTTTTTTTGATGATGTAGAAATTAAAAAACGCACCTTGCTTTTTTCTAAGCAATTAGAAGATGGAAGTGAAATCAGTGCAACTGTTGAGCGACTTAAAAGTGACTGGGTACGTTTGGAATGTCTTGGACAAAAAGGCGATGCTAGCCACTTATTAATAGCCTATTATATTTACGCTAAAGATTTTTTTCTTAATTCGAAAGCTTTTCGAGAAAAAATGGGCGTGGAAGTTATTGATAGAAACAAACAAACTTTAAATACGACTTTATTGAAACAAAAAAAACCTTTATTATTGATAGTGGATAAGAGTGTGAATCAACTGGAGTTTAGGCAAAATATGCTATTAAGAGAAGGCGACTTGGTGATTGTGCCAAGTGAGAGTAGGACTAGTCCTATACAGATGATGATAAAACGTTCTTTGACGATAAAAGGTGATTTTGAAACGCTAGGTTCTTTACATCTGATAGAGGATATGGAGTGCTATGGCAAGGTAATGATACATGGAGACTTGGTTTTTAGTGAGGGGACTAAGTTAATAGCCACAGACGGTATCTATCTTTCTGGACAAGTCAGACTAGGTGATAAGATTGTAGAGAAAGAGGATTATTCTGCTTATATAGATGGTGAGCTGAAAGCGTATGATTATGCGTATAAAAAATCAAAACCGTATTTTTTAGGTTTTGCACCAAATAGATGAAAAGAGGGTTGACAGTGAATGATATGTTAAAAGAACTGATGCATAAAACGATAGATAGAGCCTTGAGTGTCTATCATGCTGATGAAGTAGAGTGTTATTATACCAATATTCAAAGTAGTAAATTTAGTTTAAAAAAGCGTGATTTAGAAGATCGCTCTTTTTCACAAACACGAGGCTTGGGTCTTAGAATTATAAAAGATAAAAAATTAGGCTATTCTCATGGCACTAATTTTACTGAAAAAGGAATAGATGAGCTGATTCAAAATACTTTGAATAATCATCACTACCAAGAAAAGGAATATGATATAAGCTTTCATAAAGACAAATCAAATTATACAGAAAATCATATTGAAACTGACTTTAATCAAATTGGTTTTGAAGAGAAATTTAATTTAGCACTTTCTTTAGAGGAAAAGGTTAGAAGTGGTCATAGTGCCATTATTTGTGTTGAAAATACTTCATATTTTGAGGCAGTATCAGAAAGTTTTTTATATAATTCCCATGATTATCAAGCGAGCAAGTATCATTCTGTTGCTAGCCTGAGTGCAATGGCGCTTTCAAAAGAAGGCGAGCAAGAAGAGAGTGGGGGCGCTGGTTTAAGTGTTAAAAACTATCATAATTTTGATTTAGACTATATTGCCAAAGAGGCTATTTTTGATGCGACTAAATTACTAGGGGCAAAGAAAATCTCCAGCTATAAAGGTATGGTGCTTTTATCAAGAGATATGGCAAAAATTATTTTGTCATTATTGGCTTCAAGCTTTAAAGGAAGTACTGTATACAAGAAAAAATCACTTTTTCCAACAATAGGAGAAGAAGTCGCCCCTCATTTTTTCTCCTTAGTAGATAATCCACTTCTAAAAGAGGGGTTGGGGCATTATGGCATTGATGATGAAGGTACCCATGCTCAAAAGACCTACCTTATAGAAAACGGTATCGTTAAACAGCATCTTTATGATCGATATTATGGACATTTAATGAATCTGCAGTCTACAGGAAATGGAACACGTGGCACTTATATGAGTACACCTAGTATAAGCTATAGTAATTATTATCTTGAAAATGGGGAACATAGTTTTCAAGATTTACTAACGCTGATGAATAAAGGCGTCTATGTTACGGATATCTTAGGTGCTCATACGGCAAATACGATTACAGGAGAATTTTCTTTTGGTATTAGTGGCATTGTGGTTGAAGATGGCAAGTTGAGTTATCCATTTAGAGGAGCGACCTTATCAGGCAACCTAAAACAAGTGCTTCAAAATATTGTTGGCTTAGGTGATGATTTGGATTTAAGGGAAACAACAGGTGCTCCAAGTGTCTTGATAGATAAGTTATCAGTTGCTGGTTAGGAGCTAAAATATGAATGAAGAAAATAGGCGTAAGCGCTTTAAAGAAACTTTAACCAATGAAAACTGTGATTGTTTTTTAGTCACCAAACGTGAAAATATTCGCTATCTTACAGGATTTACAGGTAGCTTTTCTTTTCTCTTATTTGCACAAAATAAAGTCTTTTTGTTGACAGATTTCAGATATATGGAACAAGCAAGTAAAGAGACGAGTGGGGTAGAGATCGTTCAACTCAAAAAATATCATTTTTCATATTTTATTTTTGAAATCATGAAAAAAGAGGGCTATCAAAACCTTGGGTTTGAATTTTCAAATTTGAGTTATGAGGCGTATACCAAACTCACACATTTTTTAAAGCCAGAACGCCTCATTGCCTATCAAAACTTTGTAGAAGATTTGCGTATGGTGAAAGATAAGGACGAATTGATTTTAATAGAACAAGCAGAAGCCATTGGGGATATGGCTTTCAAAAATATCTTGTCTTTTATTAAAGTTGGCGTTAAAGAAAAGGATTTAGCCCTTGAACTTGATTATCAAATGCGTAAATTAGGTGCTTCTGGAAATAGCTTTGAGACGATAGTAGCATCTGGTTATAGAGGTGCCTTACCTCATGGTATTGCAAGTGAGAAAGTGATAGAAGATGGGGATTTAGTTGTCATGGATTTTGGCTGTTTTTATCAAGGCTATGCTTCAGATATGACTAGAACGGTCGGGGTAGGTAAGGTTAGTCAAAAAGCAAGAGAGGTTTATCAAGTCGTACTGGAAGCACAATTGCGTGCTTTAGAGGGGATAAAAGCAGGGCTTAAGGGTAAAGAGATTCATTTTATAGCAGAAAAAGTAATTGATGAAGCTGGTTATGGAGCTTATTTTGGCCATGGTTTGGGACATAGTGTAGGACTTGAAATTCATGAAAGTCCAAACTTTAACCCTCTTGAAAATAGGCTTTTAGAAGTTGGTATGTGTATCACTGTAGAGCCTGGCATTTATCTTCCTAATGAATTTGGCATTAGAATTGAAGATTTGATTGTTATAGAAGAAAATGGTTATAAAAATTTAACAAAGAGCCCTAAAGAATTACTCATCTTCTAGGAGCTTTGAGGACTTTTCTTTTATCTTGATATAAAGTGATAGGTAGGTTATACTGATGATAGTATAATGTTTTAGGAGGAGTTTATAGATGATTTCATCGAACGATTTTAGACCAGGTGTGACCATTGAACTTAATGGCGATCCTCATCAAGTCATTGAATTTCAACATGTTAAGCCTGGTAAAGGTGCAGCTTTTGTTCGTACTAAAGTTAAAAATTTGAAGACTGGATCTACAACTGAAATGACTTTCCGTGGTGGAGAAAAAGTACCAAAAGCAACACTTGACAGACGCACCATGCAATATCTTTATTTTGATGGCGAAGGCTATGTATTTATGGATAATGAAACCTATGATCAAATCAGCCTTAGTGTTGAACAACTTGATGGAGGCGATAAATTCCTCAAAGAAAATATGGATTGCCAAATTATGCTTTATCAAGGGAATGTATTAGGGGTAGAATTACCAAATACCGTTGAATTGGCAGTTGTTGAAACAGAACCTGGCATTAAGGGTGATACAGCATCAGGTGGCACCAAGCCAGCAACACTTGAAACAGGGGTTGTTGTACAAGTACCATTCTTTATTAATACAGGTGATGTTTTAAAAGTTGATACCAGAAATGGATCTTATATTGAACGTGCTTAGTGAAAAGGAGGAAAAATTGATGAGTTTGACAAACAAAGTAGCTTATTTAAAAGGTATTGCAGAAGGTTCTAGCTTGACAGATGGAACTAATGCAAAATTTTACGAAGCTTTGATTGCAACATTAGAAGAGCTTTCAGGTTCAGTTGAAGAGCTAGAAGATAACTTTGCAGAATTAGAAGAGTATGTTACTTCTATAGATGAGGACTTATCAGATTTAGAAGAAGAATTCTTTGGCGATCTTGATTGGGATGACGTGGAAGATGAAGAATTTGACTTAGAATCATTAGATGATGACGACGATGACAAATAAAAAAATAAGCATTGAGGTATGCCTCAATGCTTATTTTTTATTTTTTTCAATCCTTTACAAGTGACAAGATAATCCAAAGAAATATCTGTATCA
Source organism: uncultured Peptococcaceae bacterium (assembly GCA_938044045.1). GTDB lineage: Bacteria > Bacillota > Peptococcia > Peptococcales > Peptococcaceae > CALIQN01. Next base: position 2,483 of record CALIQN010000085.1, on the reverse strand, counting down.
TTCTTAGGCAGGAGCTTATCATCTAGATAACAATCATGATAGATTAGACCAATTTTTACTAGCTTAGAACATTTTTCCAAGTATCTGTCATAGTATCCACCACAACCATATCCAAGACGTGTACCTTGATAATCACAAGCTAGAGCAGGTAAAAGCATTAAATCAATTAGGGATGGTATGATAACATTTTGGTTATCATATACTAGTTCATCAATACCATAATGATTTTTAGTCAAGGTCATATTTTCTTTAAAGACAACCATTTCCATTGTTGTTTTGCTTAGAATTTTAGGAATGACAATAGTCTTATTTTCTTGCCATGCTTGTTTAACAAGGTGACTGGTAGAAAGTTCTGAGCCAAAAGCAAGGTAGAGCGAAATCGTTTGTGCTTCTCGCCAAAAGGTACTAGAAATTAGCTGGTTTGTCACTGCTAAACTTTCTTCTTCTCTCTGCTTGGGAGAGAGTTGATTACGCAAAGAGAGAAAATGGTTTCGTAATTGTTTTTTGATCATTTTAGTAGGTAGTTGACGACAGATTCAACTTCTCCATTACTCACATATAATCGAGGTAAGCGACGACCGATATCACAAAGCACCTCATAAGAAATAGTATCTAGATGGTGGGCAATTTCTTCCACAAGGATAGTTTCTTCTCCTTGTGTACCAAAAATGACGACTTCATCACCAATTGCTAAGTTATCGATGTGACTGACATCAATCATACACTGATCCATACAGATGTTACCAATAACTGGTGCTCGCTTACCTTGTACTAAAACTTCGGCAGTATTGGCTAGTTTTCTTGGGTAACCATCAGCATAACCAATCGAAATAGTAGCAATTTTTGTTGCCTTACTTGTTAAATATTTTCTATTATAACTAATTGCCTCATCTTTGGGTAAGATTTTAATATTACTAATTTTTGTTTTGACACTCATGGCAGGCTTAAGGTTGAGGTTTTGATTGACTTCTTGAGAGGGATAAACACCATAAAGAATAATACCGGCACGGACACAATCAAAATGATATTCAGGGTATTCAATAATGGTGGCACTATTAGCACAGTGGATATAGGTAGGCTTAAATCCCATGGCAGTAATCTTATCTACAGCTATTTTAAAACGACTATATTGCAGGTGTGTGTAGTCTTTGGAGCGTTCATCTGCTGAAGAAAAGTGAGTAAATAATCCTTCAAAAATGATGTTTGGCAAATTTAGGATGCGTTCAATTTCTTGATAACTTTCTTGGTTAGGTAAAAAGCCAATGCGTCCCATACCAGTATCAATTTTAATATGAATTTTTGCGAATACATTATGTGCAATTGCTGCGTCAGAAAGTGCTTTTGCCATTTCAAAATTATAAACAGTTTGCGAGATATTGTTTGTGACAATATAAGGCGCATAAGAAGGTTCTGAATAGCCAAGAATGAATATAGGCGCAGTGATATTTGCCTGACGTAGTTCTAAGGCTTCATCTAATCCAGATACAGCAAGTATTTCTGCACCTTTTTTTACGGCTGATTGAGCGATACGAACAGAGCCATGACCATAGGCGTCAGCTTTGATAACGGCAATCATTTTGGCGGGTGCTTTGGTAATTGACTTAATGATTGTTATATTATGTTCGATGGCATCTAAATTGATTTCAGCCCAACAAGAACGGAATTGACGCAATATTTCCATGATAAAGCCTCCCTTATTTTTAGTGAAATATGGTGTGTTAAATGGTATTATAATACTATGTCAAATTTAGGTAAAGACATAGACACTAATAGAAAGTAGGTAAAGTGATGGTATTTCAACATGAAGATTTAAAAATTTATGTAAAAGATGAACAAGATAAAGTGATTGCTTTAGTGACTTGGCAATTAAAAGGTGAGGTTGCGGTAGTAGATCACACTTTTGTAGATGAATCTTTGCGTGGTCAAGGTGTAGCATCTAAATTAATGAAAGAAGCTGTGAATCATTTTAGAGAAAAGGGCTACAAAACTTATGGGACTTGTTCTTATGCAGATGTTTGGTATAAGAAGAATCAAGCGAATCTTTTAGATGTCTTAGTAGAGCGACCACAAGAGGAAAGTGTTTCTTGTAAGATTTTTTAACTTTACTTTTATCTAGTATTTTGTTATACTCTATAGAGGGTATCATATCAGTACAGAAACGAGCTTTAACTATTCACATATTGTAAGGGATTACATGGTGTTTTAGGTAATTCGTTACAATATGTGAATTTTTTATGGGCGTGAAAGTAAGGAAAGTCGATACTAAAATTTTTTTAGGAGGTCATGTGAAATGACTGGAACAGTAAAATGGTTTAATGCAGAAAAAGGTTATGGCTTCATCACTGTTGATGGTGGCGAAGATGTATTTGTACATTTCTCTGCAATTCAAGGTGACGGTTTCAAAAACCTTGATGAAGGTCAAGCTGTTGAATTCGACATTGTAACAGGTGATCGTGGAGAACAAGCTGCTAACGTAGTGAAAC
>CALIQN010000084.1 GCA_938044045.1 uncultured Peptococcaceae bacterium | reverse complement strand
TTATTGACCAAAAGCTTTCGTCCTAAAAAGAAAAGTATTGGTACAACAATGTAAAGTTGCATCTGTACACCCAAATACCAAAGATGGACATACGGCGATGGATTGACAAAGTTTGCAAAATAAGAAGAGCCTTCAAAAATTTGAACATAGTTATTAACATATAAAAAACTACTCCAAATCGCCGTTTTGACATTAAATAAAAATTTCTCACCAAAAAGTGTAAAAAAGGCAACTGAAAAAATGAACATTCCAAACATCGGTACCGTCAAACGTATGAAACGTTTATACAGGTACGAAAAATAGGAAAAATCCTTGCCTTTTTTTGTATTCATCAGTGAAGTGCCAGCCAAAAATCCTGACAGTACCAAAAAAGCATCTACACCTAAAAAACCACCAGAAATACGATAAGGTACATAATGATATAAAATAATTGCTAAAATTGCAAAGAAACGTAAACCATCATAGCCTCTTTTATAGCTAAACTTTCCTTTAGTATTCATATTAATCCTCTTTCAAAGTTGCTAGTTGCATTGTAGCACGCTTAAGGTATTTAGAAAACCACCTTATTTTACTATAGTTGTAAAAATATGTACTTCATCACAAATCATACACTATTTTAGCGACAATTGTATAATTCATACCTTTTCAGGTCATGACTATCACCAACATACAACGAGCTTTCATACTTCTTGTTATTGCTCAGTAATACCACCCATAATTTCATTGATCAAAGCACCAATACTTGATGCAACATAAACCACCCTATCAGGATCATGACTATAACAAAGCACTTGACCTTCTTTTCCCGCTTGATCTGGATCAAAATCCAACATCAAATAACAGCTATCACAATACTGGGCAAAGGGAAGCCATTTTTGATTAAAAAGATAGGGCTTTATCCTACTATCTCGCATAGCTTCAATATCATCACTTGTAAAATAATCGCTAAACGCTGTTAATAAGGCATCCTTATTTTGAAAATACTGTTTAATATTTTCTATCTCCTGTAAACTCATTAAGCAAAATGTCATCTCAGCTTCATCAATGACACTAGGCAAGATACTTAAATATTTACTACCATTTTTATACTGATAAAGTCTTTTAAAGTCATCTGGTAAAGTAAGATGAAACTTTTCTTCAAATGCACTAAGTGCTTCTTGGCTTGCCCCTGAAATTTCCTGATAATCTGCTAAGTACGCTTCTTCAATAGGGTCATCTAAGCCCCAATCTTCAAAGTATTCACATATGTACTTTTCTATTGCCTTGATTTGATCAATTAGTTGCATATGATTTTACCTCTTTACTTTAATTTAATTAGATCTGCCAAAGGTATCCCATCAACTGTTGTAATCTGTCTTTTTTCTTCCTCTGTTAAATCCTCCACAAAGATACACCATTCATTGGGATAGCCTCCAACAAATTGCATTTTTGGCAAACTTATCTGGCTTGGTTCTTTAATCCACAAACACCATGCATTATTTCCCCAAAATTGCGTTAGTGTTAAGATCTGATTTTTGTACAGCACCTCTATTTTCTTCACGAGCAACCCCTCAAAATCCCGAGTTATATTTTATAAGTATATTTTCTATCAATTGCTCACTTTGTCTGCCATAGTATCGTTTAATTGCCAAGGTTTCCCTAGTCGCTTTTAAATGCTCAATTAATATTTTTCACTCAGATAAAAACCACCAATTTTTCTTGCTTTCTATGATACCTCACCAATCAAAAGCATCAATTATTTGTTTTATCTCATCACTGACCAAAGCATCAGCTCTGAGCCTCTCAATCACTTCTTGATAGGCTTGGTGCTTTGGATCATTAGGTGCATTAAAACAACGATGAAGCATCCAGATATTGTGTGGCGATGGCTGTTTTAAAACAGAAGCTATCAGTAAGTCCTCATAACCTTTTTTATAAAACTGTTCTACAAAATGCACCAATTCCCCAGGATTGCCAAAATCAACTATTGGATTGGTGGCAATGAGTTCCAAAATAGGTTCCACCAACGCATAAGGATCGGCTAAATTTAACATGGCCTGTTTGACTCCATCGTCAATAGAATAGTCTTCATAAGGTTTTGCTCTTGACTTTAGCACTTCTATAATCTCGTTTTTAGTCATATTTACTCTCCATAAAATACCCTTTTTTTAATCTAATCGTTTGCCTAAGTCATCAAAAGTATAATCCTTATACTTTTTACCAGTGCTTAAGACAGATGCTGTCGTCACAGGTAAGCGCTCTAAGGCTTCTTTGATGTTAATTTCTTTCGGAAAAGGAATCATATCACCATTTTCATCTTCCCTTTGATGCGCCGTAAAAATAAAGGTGCCCTCATCCCAGTCAAATGCAAAATTATTCATCACGCCTAGTGGCGAAACTTCAAGAATCGCTTCCTGCTGTGCTACAAAGTTTTCATAAATAAATTCCATCAAAGCTTCTTTTTCAATCTTTACAATGCGAAGTATATTTCTATCCACACTCTCATCCTTCTCAAAGTTTTCTTAATCACTATAGTTTTCAATTTCTTCTCGACTCATGCCGACAAGTTGCATCGTCCACATCCCAACACTATCCGAAAGCACACTATCACAACTATAGTCTTTTTCCCCATCAAGATAGTGACATGAAAATACCGGCTCCCTTATAGTAGCTTTGTAAAATTGCATTGCCCAAATACTCAAGGCTTCCGGATGAAAGCTAAGCCCTAGAGCTAGAGCAATTTTGCCACGTACCTCATCCCAGTTTTGACCTTTCGCCTTATAGTCCTCCCTTATCTTTAAGCAGTAGTTTGTACAGAACTTTTCTAATAAAACTTCACTTTTATAAAAATGCTTGCAACTAAAATCAGAGAGACAACCTGCGTGAATCAAAAAAGTCAGTAAGTTCTCCAAACTTTCGCTAACCCTTCCAACCTCCCCTTCACTACTGATAAACCCTATACTCTTATCCTCAAGAAAAACATATTCCCCACCACTCCCATCTTGAGCAAAAGCTTGACAATTAAGGGAATACGTTTCTCCATGATCTGAAAATTGAACTTTTTGTATTTGCTCATAAAAATAAATATCACATTCTTGCAACAGCAACATATTCAATACTTTATTTTTTCTTATCGTTTCAAGTAAAGTCATATGATAGCCTTTCTACACTCTAGTACTTAAGCCATATTTTATTCTTTATTCTATTATCTACATTTTTTTATGTTTGGAAATAGACTCTTTTTCACTGTCCTTATTAAATCAATATTTATTAGCATACTACGCCTTTATTTTATTGGGAATAGTAAAAATGCAGTATCTCATAAAAGTTAGATTGTGCTGCTAACTTTTTTGGAATACTGCATTTTGAAGTTTACTTTTATTCTACTGTCACACTCTTAGCGAGGTTTCTTGGCTGATCAATTTCACAATTTCGTGCTTTGGCAGTATAGTAAGCCAAAATCTGAAGTGGTATCGCTGAAAGGATTGGTAAAACCATATCATCAGCTTGAGGAATATAAATTGTAGGGGCCTTCATATGAACCTCTCTACCTTCTT
>CALIQN010000083.1 GCA_938044045.1 uncultured Peptococcaceae bacterium | reverse complement strand
AAGGTCAAAGTAGCCTGTACCGGTGAGCCCAAAGACAATGGTTTTTGCCTCTCCTGTTTCTTTGCATTTTAGCGCTTCATCGATAGCAACTTTGATAGCATGACTGCTTTCTGGTGCTGGGAGAATGCCTTCGATACGAGCGAATTCTTGGGCTGCTGCAAAGACTTCTGTTTGGCTGACGCTACGTGCCTCCATCAGCCCTTGGTGGTAGAGCTCAGAGAGGGTGGCACTCATACCATGATAACGTAAGCCCCCTGCATGGTTAGGTGCTGGAATATAGCCACTGCCAAGGGTATACATCTTAGAAAGTGGGCAGACCTTACCAGTATCACAATAGTCATAGACGTATTGTCCTCGGGTGAAACTTGGGCAAGAAGCCGGCTCAACAGCAATAATTTGATAATCGGCTTCTTGACGCAATTTTTCTGCCATAAATGGGGCAATTAAGCCACCAAGGTTACTACCACCACCAGCAGAACCGATGATAATATCAGCTTTGACATTGTACTTGTCTAGAGCTGTCTTGGTTTCAAGACCAATGATACTTTGGTGTAAGAGGACTTGGTTTAAGACGCTACCTAAAACATAACGATAGCCTTCGGTAGTTGTCGCAACTTCTACAGCTTCAGAGATAGCACAGCCTAGGCTACCCCCTGTATTAGGATGTTCTTTTAAGATGGCTTGACCAATTTTTGTGGTATTCGATGGTGATGGGGTGATGCTTGCCCCATAAGTACGCATCACTTCTCGTCTAAAAGGCTTTTGTTCATAAGAGACTTTAACCATGTAGACTTTGCAATCAAGGCCAAAGTAAGAGCAAGCCATAGAAAGTGCAGTACCCCATTGACCTGCACCAGTTTCCGTTGTGACACCTTTTAAGCCTTGCATCTTGGCATAATACGCTTGCGCAATCGCTGAATTTAACTTGTGGCTACCACTGGTATTGTTTCCCTCAAATTTATAATAAATATGAGCCGGGGTGTCAAGTTTTTCTTCTAGGCAATAAGCTCTAATCAGAGGTGCTGGACGATACATTTTGTAAAAGTTACGGACTGCTTCAGGAATAGGAATAAAAGGGGTGTCATTATCGAGTTCTTGCTTGATGAGTTCATCACAAAAGACGCCTTGTAAATCTTCAAAGGTCATTGGCTGATGGGTGGCTGGATGAAGCAGTGGTGCTGGTTTAATTTTCATATCAGCACGAAGGTTATAGTAATGTGTTGGTAGCTCATCCTCACTGAGATAAATCTTGTAAGGGATAGATGGTGTGTTGTTTGACATAAATATTCCTCCTTTAAATTGGTGCCTAGAGAGTTTTAGGGCAATAAAAAAACTCCTGTCCCCTATGCAGGGACAAGAGTAAAACGCTCTTGCGGTGCCACCCAGCTTGATTTCCAAAAAGAAATCCTCTCTTACACATACTAACATATGCTGAACTTGTTAACGAAGTTTCTACTCCGTCTCCCCTACTCTAGCAAGCTATTTCGGTTTGCCCTCAGGAGTCCATTCGACTTAGTTTATTCCTACTACTTTCTCAGCATCAGTAGTTCTCTGTATGGCTGTCTCTAAGTGTACTACTCTCCATCAATGGTTTTTTTATAAACTTAGGCTATTCTAGCATGATGGAATTTGCTTGTCAACTAATTTATTTTATGATTGACAAATTCTTTAGAGAGATTGGTATAGTCTTTGACCTCGTTGATCTTTGCTTTTCCATTACCAAAGTAGTTGTCAGGGACTTTGGCATAGTTATAGATGTAAAGGCTTAGAGGATCCGTATCGCCTAAAAGAATTTCTAAATAGCGATTCATCGCAGCAGCGCTGAGATCCTTTTTTTGCCCTTTTAAGTTAACAAGTTTTGGATCAGTGATTGCTGGATTAAAATAGATAAAATAATCTGTACTGTAAATTTCTCGGCGTTCCTTTTGATGATAGAAGGCGGAGTTTTCAAAAATAGGGTATTTTGGATCGGGCTTGTGATCACCATAGAAAATGACCATGGTTGGTTTTTGTCTAGAATTGATATAGGTCATAAAGTCTTTGAGTGCCTGATCTGAAAATCTTAAATTGGTGATAAAGTTGGAAATTTCCCATTCTTCACTAGGATCCAGTCCTGTAATAGGTGGTTTTTCGCCACGTTTATCAAGGAAAGGCCCATGATTTTGACTGGTCACACTGAGTAAGAAGATATTTTTACCACTGTTTTTTTCTAAGACTTCTTTTGTCTTATTAAAGAGGGTGGTATCAGACATCCATGCCCCAACAAGGTCTTCTTGTTCTGCTTTAGTGAATTGGAGCATATCGATATAGGTATCAATCCCTAAAAGTGGATAGACCCGATCCCTATCCCAATAAGTTCTTGTGTGGTTGTGAATGCCAATCGTTTCTGTATTAGGAATCCTTTTTTTCATAAAAGTGGCTAAAGAATCTGTAGGTTCTTTTAAAACAGAAGTAAAGACAATCGCCCCTTTGGCAAAGGCTTTGGCACTATAGCCTGTGAGGACTTCGTATTCTGTATTGACGGTGCCACCACCAACTGTTGGGACATAAAACTTTCCGGAAATACCTTCATTTTGAAATGCTTGGAAATTCTTATTCACATTTTCATCAATATGGATACCATTTTCACCTAAATGTTCTTGATACTTCATAATATCAAAAAATGTCTCTGATTGGATGATGACTACATCCATGTCTTTAGGGCGGTTGAAAGGATAGCCTTGAAGCAGGTTATCTGTCTGGTCAACTTTGGCATAACTACTCCTGCTAAGGGTTGCTTTCAGCTGTTTGGTGGTATCCCTGAGGTTGATACTCGTTTCAATAAGGGATTTACCGGAATTTAAAAAATTATAATAGCTTGAATTTGGTGCGTGTGCTTGAGCAATTTGCAGGGTAAAGAATAAAAGAATGAAAGCGACTAAGTTGACCAAAAAAGGATACTTTAGTTGGGGAATCATCTCCGGTCTAAGACGGTTTAAAAAACGATTAGAGTAATAAATCACAAAGATAAAACTAAGGGTGAGGAAACCAAGCATAGGAAAAGGCAACTTATCCAAAAAAAGATAAGCAATACTGTAGGCATTACCTAAAAGTTTGAAATCAAAAAAAGTAATCTCACTGAGTTGAAAGCGCACCTTGAGGAGATTGGCAAAGGAAAGAAAAAGAAAAATCCCCAAAATGGTGTAGAGTTTTGCTTTTAAATGTTTCATCCCCCCATAAAAAAGACCAAGGGTCAGAAAAAAGAGAAAAAAAGATAAGCTGATTGTGGATAATGTGGGGCTAGTCAGCCCTGTTAGCTCATAAGAAATTGCCATATATAGTGCAAGTAGAGCATAGTAAATAAGATACATAAAAAGACTCCTTTTAACTGTTTATCGCCTACAATAATTGGTGCCAATCACACCAATAAGAATGAAACAAGCACCGATGAGGTGATAAAGTTGTAAACTTTCATCAAAAATAAGGATGCCGGAGAAAATCGTAATCAAGGTAGCAAGATTGGCAAAAACGCTCATTTTTGAAGCTTCTATTTGACTGAGGGTGTAAGTGGATAAGATGGCTGTTAATACTGATGAAAATAAAGAAAGATAAAGGATACTAAGTAAAAAACTAGGGGTGAGAAAGGGGATGAAATAGTCCTTGAGGCGATCTCTATGAATATAATCAACAAGGGAAAGAAAATTGAAACCAAGCATACCGATGGTAAGCATGGCATAGGTGAGATTAATTGGGGAATAGGTTTTTGACATTTTGCGTGCAAGGACATTATACGCACTATTGGCAAGGGTGGAAAGTAGCATCAAAATGATACCTAGGGTACTGGCTGAGGCTTGGGTATTGCTATGAATTAGAATATAGATGACCCCAAAGACACAAAGACATAAAAAAGCAAACATTACCTTAGTAGGATACTCTTTTAAGAAGATGGTGGCAAGTAGTAAGGTGAAAAATGGTACCGTTGCTTGAATAATTCCGCCCTCTGAGACAGAGATGTAAAGGAGTGAATAGTGTTGAAAGCCAAAAAATAACAAAGGAAAAAAGAGTGCCAAAGGAAAGAGCCTAAAATAATCTTTTTTTGTGAGACTGATTTTGATCAAGCCAAGCTTTTTTAAGGCATATAAAAAAAGAAAAGATAGACTAAAACGATGGGCGAGGATATTTAGAGGATCTGAAGTTTGTAGTGCGATTTTAATAAAAATAAAAACAAAACCAATAATGATAGTATAGCCCAAGGCAGCGAGATAGGCTTTATTAAAAGGCAACATTGTCTACTCCTTTTGAAATACTTAGGGTATAATGAGAAAGATAAGATTAAAGAGGTGAAATAATTATGTATAGGAATAAAGATTTTTTAGAACGCCTTTACCAAGAACCCCTTAAATTTGATTTTGAGGGCGAAAGGCTATATGTACAAAAAGTGGAACTAGGGGGACTGGCAATAGATGATGGGACACTTTTAGTAGGTGATCCTTATAAGATTAATTATGGTATCAAGGTAGTAAAGGATATTCCAAAAGGTATCTATCCTGTCATGATTTATTCAGCGACCTTTCCACCTCATGAGGAACATAAGATTTTAGCTTTAAAAGTCATGCTCAAGGAAGAAGTACCAGATACTTTTAAAATGGCATTGCCAGAAGGTATTGTGGCAGAAAGCTTAGGTGAAAATGACTACTATGGTGTCCGTACGGAAAGTGGTAATATCATGATTTTAGACGAGGCAACCTGTACGCATCTGATGACTGAGGTAGAAGAAAGCTATACCCTAGTCAAAGAGATGGAAGAAAAACTCTCCCTTAGCTATTTTGAAGTTGGTGGCATGGCAGATGTTAAGCTCACCGACAAAGAAAAGAATTTTATGTGCGTGGTCTCCGGCAATGATAAAGGCGCTTATCCAGTCTATCTTGCCTATAAAGAGGAGACCTTAGTCAGTATTGTGATTGATTTCATGCACCTAGATTAAGACATAAAAAAAAACCGTCCTTTTTTGAGAGGCGGTTCTTTTTTATGGGCTGGTGTGCAATTTATATGCAATCATAAGCTTACTGAGCAACTTTACGTTGTACCTTACCAGCACGTAAGCACTTTGTACAAACATTTAATTTGCGAGGTGTGCCGTTAACGACAACACGTACCTTTTGAATGTTTGGATACCAAGTCTTTTTAGTTCTGATATGTGAATGGCTAACTTGCATTCCTGTAGATGGACCTTTTCCACAAACATCACATTTTCTTGACATACATTAACCTCCTTGCGTGCCTTAATTACAATACTATAATATGCTACCAAAAAAGCCTATATTTGGCAAGTGTTTTTTGTCGTTATAGCCTTTGAAATTTGAGGTTTGGTAAAACTTGTTCATAGTGACTTCTTTTGGCGAGGAAAGGTTCGACAAGTAAGCCTTCACGATGAGGGGTGTTTTTTTCATAAGTATGCGCAATGGTGCGATACAAAAAGGATGTTGTCTTTAATAAGGCAGTTTGGATTTCCTCCTGGTTTAAAAGGTGACCAATTAGTAGACTGCAAAAGATGTCCCCTGTCCCTGGATAAGTGGCAGGAACCTTAGGCAAGAGGAGCTTATAGGCAAGATCATTTTGACTGTCATAGTAAAGGAGGGTCATCTTATTTTTTTTGCTATGGTCGATACTGGTGATTAGCACATTTTTGGCACCAAGCTGGCTGAGACTGGTAAGATAGTTAGCATAGTCTTTTTCCTCTGGAATCTTATGGGCAGGCTTGTTTAAGAGCAAATTGGCTTCAGTCAAGTTGGGCGTAATATAATCACTGCCAGAAATTAACTCCCGCATTTCTTCCACTAAGGTATCGGTAATAGAGGTGTACTTTCTTCCCTCATCGCCCAAAACAGGGTCAACTAAGAGCAAGGTCTCTTCTTTTTTATAGGCTTTGATATAGTCTTTGACAATAGAGACTTGCTCACTAGAACCTAAAAATCCAGGGTAGATGGCTTGAAAGCTAAGATCTAGAGTCTGCCAATGATGAAGTTGTGCCTTCATGTGCTGACTTAAATCATAAAAGGTAAAGTCCTCAAAACCCCCTGTATGTGTGGATAAGACAGCAGTTGGGACAGGACAGGTCAGCAGTCCAAAAGAAGTCAAGCTAGGGATGATGACTTGCAGGGCTGAGCGACCAAAGCAAGAAAGGTCATGGAGGGCAAGAACAGCATTAGGGGTATTCATGAGAGACAATCACTTCCTAAAAAATAATTAATACAGCTGAGTTGCGTTTAGGTTGAGTATACAAAGCAAATTCTTTAGCGTCAATGAAAAGTACAGTTATGTCTAAGGGTTGGTCAAAAATTAGTCTCTTGTAACTCGATTTACTTTATGCTAGGCTTAAAATATATTGATAGTGTTATTTTTATGAGGGGATATTT
>CALIQN010000082.1 GCA_938044045.1 uncultured Peptococcaceae bacterium | reverse complement strand
TTTTTACCTCTTGCCAGTCTTTGCGATTTTTAGTCTTTCTATAGGTTTGACATTGAATATCTATATAATCTTGATAATTTCTAGCTTTATCACTTGTCACAACCCCTTCATAGAAATACCGAGCAGGAATTAAAAAAACTAACTTCCTCAATTTTTCATCAGTAATTTTTTTCTTACTCATATACTGACCTCTCAATCTGACTTCTTCTTAATATCAAGAATCGCATTCACTTCATCAGGCATTCTTAGCCAATCAATCACATAGTCCTTAAAATAAGGCAAAAACATTCGCTCAGATTCTATAGGTATAACTGTTAGATTTTCATTCCCTTCAAATGAAGGTAAATAATGACTAATTGATTTTAGCCCACGATCAGTTGAACATACCAAGTTACTGTTATTTACTACTACAGAATCAGTACCTACTTTCTTGTAGACTTTTCTCATAAGCTACCCTCGCTTGCTCCAATTTTTTCAAATTTTTATCACTTATTTCTCCATCAAAGAGAATCTTCTTTAGCTTATTATCACCAGTGATATTCTCCCACTTTCTTATCAATGCAGTCACACCTGAAACATTTTCATTCAGCCATCTATACTGTTTGTCAAAGAAACCAGTTTCTACAGGTGAGGTTGAAAAACCAATTCTATCAACTTCACCTAGAAGTGAATACCACTCACGATTCAAAACTTTGTCGCCATTCATTCTTTCAAAGACTTTTATCTTACTGTTAATCACCCAAACAGCAAGTCTAGCCATATCAATTCTTTCATTCAATGATTTTCTAACAAAGTCCAAAGCGATATCATCACACATTCTTACTTCATAACGATTTTTGAATTTCAATGAGGAATGAATCAAATCTATATCAAGTCCTAGCTTCTTTGCCTGCTCAATATCCTTTTGATAAAAACAGAAATGATAAGCAGACTGACGAGAGCCAAAGTAAATCGTTTTTGCTTTACCATATTGCCCATTATCTTCAATCTGCTTCATTGTCAATCGACTTTCAACCAAACCACTATCCCAAAGGTCAACCAGCTTACCAAGTTCAAAATTTCCATTTTCGTTATACTTTTCATCTAGCGCAATATCAAGCCGAGGAATATTCATGAATTTCCCTTCACCTTGTGAAATAGCACGCTCATACTCAAAGCACCGAATAAAGAAATCTCTCCAGCTTGACTTCTGCTCATTCTCAAAATACCACTCATACTGTCTGCATGCTTGACCTTTTAATTCAATCATACAGCCCATATCTTCCCTTTTCTTTGAAATGAAAACATTGATATTCTGAAATGTAAATTTCGTATCATATCCTGAACCACCCTTTTCTTCTTCAAGAAAAGGCTTATTTTGAAGGCACAATACTTTAGCCATCACCTCTATATAATCTTGTGTTTTAAACGTAACCTTCACATAGTCAACTTTTCCTTCCAAGGAAAATCCACTATCTCTCACACCTTCCTTAAAAGCTATCAACGCATTCACTTTTGAGTCATAAGACTCAGGAATCTCACCAGCTTCTTTCCACCTATAGAATGTCGCTCTATCTATTTCTAAATAGCTAGACATTTCTTGATCTGAAAAAGCGTACATCTTTTGCACCTTGTTTAGATTCTCAAATTCCATATTTCTCCTTACTTTTCAATAGTGTTGCATTTTTTGAAGCCAAAAAGTCAGTATTATCAAGGCTTTATGCTTCTACGCACATCTTCTACCCCCCTATTAGTCATAGGGGGTTAATTCGCACAATCCAGCCTGCTAGTGACCGCTAGTGACCGCAGTCGCTCGTCGCACTCGCTTCCTCGCTCCTGCTACTAGCTACTAGCAAGCTGGATTGTACCAACTAGCACTTAAAAAAAGAAAAAGAGAGCATAAAACCCTCTTTTCATCACTCATATCCCTCAAAAGGGAAATCATCTATAATTTCATTCCAGTTTTGATTAGAATTTTCCTTCAACTCAAACAAATCTTTGACCAAAGACATCTGTTTTTTATCCAAATACAAAATACCATCTTCTCTCAGAACAACCAATTTTCCCTTTTCTTCCAATTTCTTCAAAAGATTTTGAACAGAAGCAAAGCTAACATTGATTGACCTAGAAAAATCACTTGCCTTTTGTAGATCACCAAAATTTTCTTCTTCTTTTTGTCGCCTACTAGACATTAAATCTTGAACAAGTTCAGGACTAGCCTTCTTAACTTCTCCTTTTTCCAATTCCTCTTGTGCTTCCATTTCAGCTTGAAGATTTTCTTTTTCTTCTTCTGATAATTCAGCATTCGGATTTTCCAAAGGATTGAATAGATTTTCTCGTCGCTCAATCTTCTCATATTCATCAGTAAAGGAGAATCCCTTTTCTAACAAAGGTGAATAAAATTCTCTTGCAACTTCTCCATATACACTAGCATACCCTCGTCCATATACTCGTTTACCGCCCAGGTACTTCACATACTTAAATTCCTTATTTCTATTGACTTCACCGAAGGCTAAATCATATCCAACCTCGTCCAATCGACCAACAGAAATTCGGAAATTGATATTCGCTTGTAGTTTTGAGCCTAAATCTTCTCTTGAAGGCTTCTGCATAGCTATTGTCGCAAAGCAGCCAGCTTGCCTTCCAAGTAGTAAGAATTGGCCCATAGCATTATCCAAGCGCTGTCTAGTTTGAAAATCAAGCATAGCACACAAAGCATTGTATTCATCACAGACTAGAAAATAAGGTTCAAGACCATACTCATAGAACTTTTTCAAATCCTTGTCGCCATTTTCTTCACGTTTTTGTCGCATATAAGCATAGCGAGCAAACATAATTTGAACAGCCCTTTCAATCATAGAAACAATATCTTCTACCTGATAAGAAATTCTACCTTCAAAAGCCTTCTGTTCTGCCATAGTCACAAAGTCAGCTTGTTTTGGATCACAAATATCCACCACTCCAACTTTAGCCATAGCACGAATCAACGTTCTTAGTAATACCGTTTTACCACCACCAGTACCACCACAAACAAGTAAATGAGGATCATCAATAGGATTCCAATACAGATTTTTCATCAGTTGAATACCCTTATCAGAATACTCCACATCAGTTACCTTGATTCGATTCAAGAAAGCAGAATAAGCCATCTTATAAGTCTTGAACTTAATATCGTCCTGAACTTCCATAAAGTCCATGAAGAAAGTAGTTTCTAAATCACTACCAATCTTCTTGAACTTATCCTGAAACTTATTTCCAGCCATTTTAAAAGCAATTTCCAAATCATAACGATTTTGCTTCATGTAAACAACAGGAAATACAATTTTATCTCTAGTTCCTGATTCTGTCTTAACCTTTTTATTATAGATATAACCATTCTCCTTAAGAAAGAAAGCTAACTTAGCAAGTCTTTCTATCTTTTGAAAGAGGAATACTCTTTCTTGCGATAACCAAGTCAAATAAATACTTACACTAACTATCAAAATCAGCATAACTACTGATACAACAATAGAAAAAATATCTACATTCTTGATTTTCTCAAAATTGGAATAAACAAAAAAAGCTAGTATAGGACTAAACAACAAAAAGAAAAAAGAAAAGATATAGTACCTTAGATTCACCATATAAGGTTTAATCTTAATTCCACGATATGCAGGAAATAAACTCATATCTTTTCTCCTTTAGAAATTATCCCTTATGTTCCTGTTTTTGCTCAGGTTTTTGATCGTGCTTCTGTTCCTGTTTTGGTTGACCAGCACCTACACGCTTAACACTTTCAGCACGCAATGAGAAAGCAAGCGCCTTGATTTCAGATACATTGTTATTCCCACGGTAAACCGTATCTTCATAGTCATAAATCCAAATTGTCGCTTCACCAACAATTTCAACTTCTGCCATGAAAGGAATTTCTTCAATAACAATCCCTTCTTCCAATTTGATAGCAATAGTTTCCTGCATTTTGTCAGAGAACACTTCAGCATGTGTAGGATAATCTACTTGATTTCCATCTACCATTTTCCAGTTTTCATCAAAACCAAGGAAAGTCAATGTACCAAACTTTTCCTTTACATTCACAGGGATTTCCGCACTATTAAATTTACGAATATTAAAAGCCATTATTTTTTTCTCCTATCTTCTAATTATTTTTCAAAACGCAATTCACTTGCTTCAAATTGAATTTCTTCTTTGCGACCAACCAATCGAGTTACAAAGTTAAGTCCATTAACAGACTTAACCATTGTCAAACCTTTTGTTTTTGGAATGTCAGAATTTCCAATTCCATAAACACGAATAGTAACACTATTTTGCTGATCACCTGAAACTTCAAACTCACGGTAAGGAACGAAATTTTCTCCGTTACCAGTCAACACTTCACGAAACTTTGGATTCACTACTACTTTTGTTCCAATCGCTTCCAACCCAACAGGGATTTTTTTAATTTTTGCCATTTTTTAATTTTCCTTTTCTATTTACATTTTTTTCAAAAATAAAAAGGTGATAGTTCCTGTTATTCTACCACCTTTTTACAGCGCACTAATCTATTTTATTCTGCTTCTTTCTTACGTTTCAAGCCAACTAAACCAAGCATTGACAAGATACCAGTACCAACAAATCCAAGCATACTAGAAGCTGTACCAGTATTAGGTAATGATGGTTTTTTCGGTTCTTGTGGTTTTGGTTGCTCAGGAGTGTGAGTCACAACCTTAGCTTCCATTTCTTGACCATTAACCACATTCACAAATGTATTTTCAACATCACCACTTGCAATACGCTGCACTTCGATATAGAAATCAGCGTCAAACGTACCTTTAACACCTAGAGAGTTCAAGA
>CALIQN010000081.1 GCA_938044045.1 uncultured Peptococcaceae bacterium | reverse complement strand
AAAACCAGTTCCAGGGAATACGACACCAAGCACACCTACAACTGTTGAGAAGACCCCAGGTGTCAGTATAGGCAAAGATGTTCCAAAGACTGGAGATGAGTCTAATATGGGAATTTGGCTCTCTGTCATGGCGCTTTCGATGTCGCTTATTGGAGTCAATATCATCTTGATGAGAAGACGTAAAAAACATGATTAAATAGTATAAACAGATCAGCTGGTTTTGACTAATCCTCAAGCCAGCTGATCTTGATTATAGGGATAAAAACTATCGTGAAAGAAAGGGATTAATGAAAGTAGTTAATGAAATGAAAACAAAAAGAAATACTAAGACATGGGTATGGCGAAGTATCAATATAATTTTGGTGCTGGTGTTTCTCGTTTCTGCAGGTATGGTTACCAAAATGCTCATACAAGGCAAGATGGAAGATGACGCCTTTGCTGCCTTGGCAGAGAGTGTGGAGAGGACAACACCAAAGACCATACACAAGGCTGAGAAAGAGGAAAATAAATCAGTTGATGCCAATTCCTACACCAAATACTACCTTCTGCATGAGCAGAATCCCAATTTTGTGGGCTGGCTAACTATGGATAATACTGCGGTGAACTATCCCGTGATGTATACACCGGATGAGCCGGAGTACTATTTACGGAGAGCATTTGATGGTTCTTATGCAGTGAGTGGTACGCCATTTATTGGTACAGGCGCTACCATTGATAGTGATTGTTTTATTATCTATGGTCATAATATGGATAATGGTACGATGTTTGGCACATTGGATCACTATCAAGATCCAACATTTTTTAAGGCAAATCCAAGATTTACTTTTACGACTTTGACAGAAAAACGCACTTATGAAGTGTTCGCTGCGGTATCTACTCAATTACTTTATGATCATGAGGAAGGTTTTCGCTACTATCAAAGCTGTGGAGATTTGACTGAAGAAAAATTTAATACGCTTATCACTTGGTTAAAAAATCATGCTAGCTATGAATCAGGTATTATACCAAACTATGGTGAGCAGATTGTAATGCTCTCGACCTGCAGTTACCATACAGATAATGGACGTTTTATTGTTGCAGCACGTCTTGTGAATGAAGAAAAGTAAAGCTTCTATAAAATAAAAAAATGGATAAGGCACGGGAATCGTGCCTTATCCATTTTTTATTGTAGTGTCTGCTTTGATTTTGTGGTTTAGATGAGGCGATTACTAGCGTTAATTTACCTTATCATCAGTAATCCTTAGCACTCTTCTAAAAAAATCATAGCCACCATTGATAGAATCGCCTACTTTTTCACTATTATCTTCAAAATAGGGTGAAATGGGAAAATAGCCCCAAACCGTACCCAAGCCCCCACAGATATTGCGACCACCATCGCCACCTTTATACGAAAATACGCCATTCTCATAGACAATCTCTCTGCAATACGGGTCATCGGCGATATGAAGTCCAAAGAAATTTTCTTTTTCTAAAGGATGGGGTTCATCATTTTCCATCCACTCCATATGCCTTAACTTCATAGAAAAATCGATATTGTTACCCCAAGGAAAAATACTACGACAGCCCTTGCCGGCTAAGTACGCCCACTCTCTTTTCGTTGGTAGGGAATAACCACTAGCCATGACTTCTTGTAAAAGTTTTGCAAAATTCGTTTCTTCATAACGTTTCCCAGACCAAGTTCCGTTTTCTTTTTTGTAGAGGCAAACAGTTTGGTGAATACTTAGCTCAAGCATGCCTTCTTTTTCGGCCTTTTTTATCATTTTTTGCAAGTCTTTATTTTGTTTAAGCTCATCATTGGAAATACTTGTCCAACAAGTTTCACTATAGTCTTTTTGTACGAGGAGTGGAGGTATTAGACAAGTTTCTTCTTTACTAAAATGCTCATTAAGATAATTAGAAATTTGCGCTACAATTTCCTCATCGGCGAGTTTTTCTTTAATTTTCTCTAAAATAGAACCTTCACTGCTACTGTCCTCTTCATCATCATCGATAAATACATAAGCCAGTTCTGCTAAATTTTCCTGATTAAAAATCTCATGTAAGGCCTTATTGTCAAAATTAATACCCAGTTTGACCCTATCTCCTGGAACAAAGACAAAGGCGATCCCCTCTTTTGAATGATACACTGCTGTATAGGTTGACTTTTCAAAGGCAGAAAACGTTTCAAAATACATCAATTCAAAATTATATCGCTCTGCAAGCGTATAGAGTAATTGCTTTTTATCATCAGTAGAAAGCAAGTCATATTGGGGATTGTATAAGTTTTCTATTGCAATAGGATTCATTAATGTTAGTCTCCTCTATATTTTCAGTGAATAGAGCAATCTAATTTACTATTAGGTAGAGTCATCTTATTTTCATCAATTTATGCCCATATATCATGCTGTGCCCTAACGCCATAGTAAGAGATTGCACCATCTGCATTGAAATTTATCTCAATTGTGTAGCGTTTCCATAAGGAATAGTCTGCTGTTTGCATTTCAAGATTAAAAGAGGTATCAAGCTTGTTTTCCTCATAAGTGACAGGCGTTAGTGAAAAAATATCAACTAATTTTTTGGTCTTGAAATCATTGATGGAAAGGTGGGATAGGTCTGTATGATTGATTTTAACCTTGTCCAATAGGTTATTTTCTACGGGTAATCTATAATAGGTGATGGTGCAGTTTTTGAGCATATCAGCATCTTTCCAGGTAGGGGTGAGGCTCATCTTGCCATAGGACTTGCCATCACGAAAGATTTCGACCAATTCACCATAATAAAAGTGGTCATTATGCTCGTTAATAATTTCACTCTCAGGGTCTTTTTGATCAAAGCTGAAGCCATCAGCCAAGAGCTCACCTGCCGTTGTCTCCCCAATGATTACCTCACTTTCATCCAGTTGTACTGCAATAGGTTTTTCGGGAAAACCACTGATGGAGAAAGCTAGTGTAAAGATAAAAGTCGTCATAAAAATCCCACCAATGACGGCATTTGTTGGAGAATAGAGGTAGTCTGGCTGAGTTGACGGCTGGCGTAACACGGAAATGATTTTAGGAATCTTTGTTAGTATCATGGCAACAATGACAATAGCAAACTGTGCTTTTAAACAGGTGTAAAGTGCTAGAGGAAAATGATGCGTTCTATAGTACATGACACTAAACATAAGAATATTAGCTGATATCAAGATAAAAATAAATGTATAGACATCTTTAAGGGCTATGCGATCTGTAACATCATCATAGTTAACTTTTATCCTACCTTGAAAGCCTTGCCCCAATTGATAAATCCACCTAGGCACTTCTTTGCCTGCTTTTACAGCAATGACAAGTCTAATATAGATATAAAGTGTTGCTAGAAAGCAAAGCAAGGTAAGGGCATAAAAAAGTAAAGTTGTGATAAAAAAAACCATCAATACACCTCTTTTCAAATTAAAACATTATAGCATTTAGTACATTGCAATATTATATCACCTTATAACAGTGTATGATCAATGAATTGAGCTTAGAGGAGTCATTTGAAATGGTAGCGCCGGATAAAGCGTCTTAGAGTGCTATTGATTGTAACAATAGCGATACGTAAAATTTCTAATCTTGTCTTATTGAGATGGCGAAGGTATAGTTATATTAGTGATTGCAAACGATACCATAAACAATCACATATTTAAAAGGAGGTAGTATGACAATCACACAACGCTTTGAGCAAGAAAGACTAAAAAAGTTTCAAGTTTTTAATGGCGCCCAACTCAAATATTTGGCCTTTCTATCCATGTTAATCGATCATGCAAACAATGCACTGCTGACCCCTATGCTCAATGGAGAGGGCTTTTTATTACACCTATCCAATCTATTTTCTATTTTAGGGAGGATAGCTTTTCCTCTCTTTGTCTTTTTTATTGTAGAAGGTTTCTTTAAGACAAGGAGTAGAAAAAGGTACTTGATGACTCTTTTAATCTTTGGTGTCATTTCAGAAGTACCTTTTGATATGTTTACCTCAAAGGTTTTTTTTTGACCCTTATTGGAATAATATGATGTTTACCTTAGCACTTTGCCTCATTACCATTTGGCTAATTGATAGCCTGAAAGAAAAGCTACCAAATCAAGTCGCTTGGTATGTGGTATCAATTATTTTGGTTATTTTGTTTGGACTTTTGGCAATGGGACTGAGCCTTGATTATGACTACCATGCCATTATTGTAGCCTATCTTTTTTATGTTTTTTATAATAGGCCGCTTCTTGGGGCTACTCTTGGCTATCTATCCATTATAAAAGAGCTTTACTCATTTTTAGGCTTTGCCATGACTTTGACCTATAATGGCAAAAGGGGCAAACAGTACAAGTGGCTAAATTATGCTTTTTATCCAGTGCATATTCTGATACTTGGGATATTGCGATTTTATTTGGATATTTAAAGTGGGGAACTTTATAGTTTACTAAAAAAATAGGTGTTCATGTACTGCGTTTTGATATCATGGGTTGATTGAAGTAAAAAGTGATAGATGTAGAATTTGGTGAGGTGTATTATGGCTTCAAGTCAAGAATATTTAAACTTTATATTAGAACAGTTATCTGAATTGGAAGAAATAACCTATAGAGCGATGATGGGCGAGTATATTATCTATTATCGTGGAAAAATTGTTGGCGGGATTTATGATGACAGATTTTTGGTGAAACCTGTAAAATCTGCAATAGCCTATATGCCAAATGCAAAATTGGAGACACCTTATAAGGGTGCCAAGGAAATGCTTTTGGTAGATAATGTGGATAATAAGGTATTTTTAACGGGCTTATTTAATGCTATGTATGAAGCTTTACCCCAACCAAAGAAAAAGAAATAAATCAATTTTGACTTCAAATTGAAATAGGGATTTGAAATTACTGCTTTATAAGAAGATAACATAGATAAAGGTGCTAGAGATGTCAAAATTAAGTCG
>CALIQN010000080.1 GCA_938044045.1 uncultured Peptococcaceae bacterium | reverse complement strand
AGTATTACGCTCATCCGCAATACTTACTGTTTGTTACTGTGTCGTTTTCAAAGATACTGTCTCTAAAAGACAGCTTAGTCATACTATCATCTTTACTCTCACCTGTCAACTCTTTTTTTATTCTTTTTTTGAAAAAAATCATCTTTTCTTTTTTCTCTTTAATTTACTCTTATCTTTAGGATTTGTACTTTAAAAAAACACCTTATAATTAAAGAAAAGCAAAAGGTGTTTTCTCCCTAAACCTTTTCAGTTCTATCATTTTTTGGTAGAATGGCAGAGATAAATCAATGAAGGAGCGTCATTATGCAGGAAAAATTCAATGAAGAAATGCTAGACCCAGAAAAAACTAGGCTTTTTTCTTCTCACCCCAAAGAAGTCTTATCAAAGAAAGATCTAAAAAAGGCAGATAAGCTTGCACAAAAAGAAATTAAAGCTCAAAAGAAACTAGACAAAATAGAAAAAAAGGCACTAGCACAAGAAGAAAAAGTCTTGGCAAAGGAAGAAAAACGCCAAGCAAAACTTGCAAAAGCACAAGGTAAAGATAAACTCATCTTTCGCCTCCTTTCTAAGTTTACCATCTTCTTGTTATTTTTCTTGCCAATTGCCTATCTTATCTTACTTGCTTGTCAGCATTTTAACTTATTTAATTTAGGCTCTAGCCTGCAAGCTGAATACCTGTTTTCTATCTGCTTATACAATATGATTTTAGCTTTTCTTTTTGTTAGACCAAAGTTATTTAAATACATTATGACAATCACTTATCTGATTTTCTTTATTCTCCTCTTAGTGGTCTTTCATCCTTACATGTCAGCCAGTCCTTTCATCATTCTTGCTAAAATCGTCTATCCACCACTTCCGCTAAGCATTTTTCCATAAAAAAACCGTGATACACCATCCTGTGTATCACGGTTTTTTTATTTTATTAAAATCATTCACCTAATAAGAATGTAGACCAGTCAAGCCTAAACTGACCCCAAATAAGGTGAACACAAGAATAACAAAGCTGACTGCCACCATTTTTGCCAAGCTTCTTTTAGAAAGATAGGCCGTAAAGTGAAAATGGAGGACTGTCGCATAAGCTAGATAGGTGAGCAACGCCCATACTTCCTTAGGATCCCACGCCCAAAAGCGTCCCCAGGTCTCTAGCGCCCAAAGGGAACCTGTCACCAAAAGAAGGGTCTGTCCAACCAAGCCAAAATAAATCAAATTAATCATCAGTCTATAGACAACTTCTTCTTTTTTCAAAAGAAAAACCAGTGCCAAAATAAAGGCTAAGGCAAAGGCAAGATAGGCCACCAAGGCAGATAAAATATGAGAAAAAAACCACGGACTTTGCAACGCTGGTAAAAGGGAAACAGGATTGCCCGCTAAGTACCCTAAAACAAAGCCTAAAGTCACCATTGCCAGTAAATCACCTAAGCGAAAAATCCATTTTTCACCCTGATAAAACTGCCGCAAGATCACAAGTCCAAAGCCAAATAGCCCAACCAGTACAAGGGAAAACTCATATAAACTCGCCATAGGAAAGCGTGTATACACTAGCCCTCGACAAATCAAACCCAAAAAAAGTGTACAAGGCGCTAAAACTTGCAATAAGAGCATAAACTTATACTCTCTTTTAAGCAGACTAAAGATAAAGTTTAGACCAAAAAAGGCCAAAGAAAGGTCATAAAGATAGTTTTCCATCATCTTCTTCCCCTCCTTAAAAAGCTAAAATACCCTAAACCTACACCCAAGATCAAAAAGAGGTAGCCTAGTTTTAATACCTCTAGCCCTTCTGCTTTTTTAAGATACAATCCACTATAAGGTTGATATTTTTCAAAAAATATTTCTACATCGCCAATTTTTTTCGTCTTACCTAATGGAATAAAATCCTCTTGTCTCTCTTCATCAGTCTGATAACGCACCAAAAGGTGAGGTGCATCTGGACGAGGCTTGATGGTTGGCTCTGTGTTATCCCCATCATAATTTGGCACAAAAAGCATAAGGAGTTGAGCATCATTAACCTTTAGACCCTCTCCCAATTTGAGGCGAAACTCTTGTTTTTTATCCTTTTGTTTGACCCAGCCAAACACTTCCCAAGCATAATTATCTTGGTACAAACGATAACCCTCAAAATAAATGGGTTCGTTTACCTGAATTTCTCTTTTTACACTATCCTGACCAACTTGTAAGTCTACCTTTGCCCTATACTGTTTAGGGGTACCATCTTCATAAAAGTCTACCTCAAAATCCTCCAAGGTGACACTAACCCCGGAAAAAGCGCCTTCCACAAAGGCTTTTTTTTCGCCAATGGCAAGTTCCAAAGGCACCTCTTCACTAGTATAGGCCACAATACCACTGGCCAAAAGCACTAAGCCTAAGCCTAAATGAAGGATAAAACGTGCTAAAAAGCTAGGTTGTTTTTTTACCCTTATCTTGAGGAGGCTCCCCAGATAATATCCCAAAAGTAGCACTAACAACGTGCCTAAAATCCACATCATGGGGTGAGTATACACCCCATCTATCCCCAAGGCACGAATCGTATTTGCTCCTTGTAGTCCATAACGCTCAATGTAGTCCACATAAGAAAGCCCTTGGGGAATCAGACTGCCTAAGGCAGTCCATCCCGCAAGGGCTATGAAAATGAGCGTCGTGAAAACGATGAGAAGCTGACGTTTCTCTAATTTTTTCATCCTACCCTCTTTAATTATTTCTTATCTTCAACTTTTACTTTTGCTTCAGTCACATCAAAGACTGGCTTACGCTCTGGCAAAGTACCACCAGCTTTAACAATCGCTTCACGTGCAATTGAAGTTGCTTGTAAGCAATAATCTATACCCTGAGCTAAGTCCACTTGGGTTTGTTCTGGATTGTGGAAGCCAAGGCTATTGGTGACCATTTGATAGTCGAGGTAATACTGTCCTAAACGATGTAGTCTTTGTGCCTCTTCAAGCATTTTTTTATCAACATTTGGCAAGTCTTTCGCCACTTTGAGGTTGGCGATGGTTTCTTCTACCACTTGACCACCTCTGTCCATTTGCATTTTGGTATTATCTTGAATCTTATGCACACGAGCTTTTAACCAATCTGCACTTTCTCTGTGGCAAGCACGACAGCTTTGTTCAATATTGTCAAGCGGACTACCAACAACGTGAGAAGAAATCTTTTGATTGCCTTCTTTCATGTATGGCATATGGCAGTCAGCACAAGAGACCCCAGCACTTTCGTGAACGGAACCTTTAAATAATTCATAGTCTGCATGACGAGGTTTCACTAAAGGCGTCCCAGTATCTGGGTGCGTCCACTCGGTAAAGTTAATCTTATCATAGTAAGCAAGCTGATCTTTTGCAGAAAGCCCTTCATCCCAAGGGAAGGTAACTTTATTTTTAGGTTCTTTAGCAAAATAGTAGCTGACATGACATTGAGCACAAACAAGAGAACGTTTCTCTTGACGACTTGCCTTATTAACATCAATACCTTGTCTGGCAAAAGCTTCAATCAATGGCTTTTGGGTGATAACTAATTCCATCGTCTTTGGATCATGACAGTTGGCACAAGCAACTGTAAACTTAAGCTGGTCATTAATCTTATGAAAATCCATACTATAATAGCTATCCCCATACTCTTCAATGAGACCAGGGATTTGTGATGATTTACAAGTATTACATGCCGCTTGTTTGGCTTGCCAACGCTTTGGATTGACATCACGCAAATCTTGAATCATGAAAGCATGCCCTCTAGGGTGGTTAAATTCTGCTGCATAGCCTGTCCCTTTATACATCGTTTTTAAATAAGGCATATCCACAAAGTGACTGACCTTAGGTCCTTTGTCTGTATCATTTTTTAAGAAAGACGCATATTGTGCAGGGTAGTTTTCCCCCCATATGCTTGGATCAGCTACCTTATCCGCTGGAATAGGCTTAATCACAGTTGGCTGTAAGGGTTCATTATGTCCCAAGAAAAAGCCAGCGCCTGTACCTACAGCTAGGGCAACCACCACTGCGCCTACTGCCAATTTTACTATTTTTTTCTTATCCATCTTTACACTCCTTTACGCTCCAAGCTCATAACGGTAGGCCGTTAATGGCTTTTCTTTTAAAAACACATCTCCAAGCTTCTTCTCGTCAATATTTGGCATCCGACTATGAGGCGTGTTACGGTGACAATCAAAGCAATACTTGCCATTTTCATCCATGGTATTACCCACCTCATTTAAAAATTCCTGATGGCAACGCACACAATTGGCTTGAACAACATCCTTGGAGTGTTTGCCAGCAGAAATCTCAAAAGGATCTTTATTAAATATTACTCCAATAAGGTCCTTGGTGCCTGTATATGCTTTATCAAAAGCGCCATACACCAATTCATGAGGGACATGACAATCACCACACTCTGCTGCAATGTGATGAGAAGAATGCATAAAGGTTTCTACTTGTTCTTCCATCACATGACACGATCCACAAAACTCTGGTGTACTCAAGCCAAGGGCTGGAATCTTTAGCGATAAAATCAAACAAAAAATAACTAAAAGACCGATACCTACATACATGACTTTCTTTAACACTTATCCTCACCTCCCAACTTACTTTCAGTATACCATAAGCACAAAAAAATTGCTTTAAAAGTTTTACTAATTTACAAATAAAATGATTTTTATTTGTAAATATTTTATATGCCATAAACTTGTTATAAAAAACGCCCTAAGCTAGCATTTGCTAGATAAACTGAGCTTTTTTACTCACCAAAATACCACAAAAAACAGATGAAGATCATGTCCTTCATCTGTCAATTCATCAAAAACTATAATTAATTATATGATTTTATGATAGTCTACTGTCTTCGCCTTGATAATAGGTCAAGGTCTCTAAAGACTTCATTTTAGCTAAAAGGTCTGCTTTCGTATAAAATACCTCTTCTAAGACTAAACCTTCACTTGGAGCAGTCTGTCCACCTTTAGTACGATCTCTCTCAGTCAGACAAGTCAATAAAGCCTCTTTTTGACGCCTATTAAAAATCATATCTAGAGCTGTTCCCACAATATTTCTAATCATCTTACGCAAAAATCCATCCCCAACAAGGTGCAAGGTCAGCCAATCGCCTTCCACTTCTAGTGCGATGGCATAAATGGTGCGTTCGTATGTTTTCACACTACTACCCCTTCCACAGAAGCCTCGAAAATTATGTCTACCTAGAAGTGGCAGCAAACTCAAAAAAAATATTTCAGGTGAAAAAGTGGTAAAAATAGGGCAAAAGGTGGCATAGCCAATGGCTGGCGGTTGTTTACCAAGATACATCTTGTAGCTATAGTGCTTTCCCAATGCAGATTTTCTGGCATGAAATGCTTCATCAACAATTTCTGCTTGATGGAGACGAATATCACGCCCAAGAAAACGATTTAAGGCATAACAAATTTTATCTGGGTCAAGACAAAGGTTTAAATCAAAATGTGCCACTTGCCCTCTGGCATGAACACCCTTATCTGTACGTCCTGAAGCATGGATTTCAACTTCTTCTTTGTAAAGTATCCTTAGAGTCTCTTCAATCTCCCCTTGTACTGTGCGACCCTCACCAGGTTGACGCTGATAGCCTAAAAAATTTGTCCCCTCATAACTAAAGGTGATTTTGTATCTCATAAGCCCAAACTCCAAAGTGTCGTCATGCCAACAAGCACCAAAAAACTCAGTGCCATCGTGAGATAGTCCTTTTTAGCAAAGACAAGAGCCTTGAGCTTGGTGCGCCCCTCACCACCACGATAGCATCTGGCTTCCATGGCGAGTGCGAGTTCTTCAGCTCGCTTTAGGGCAGAAATAAAAAGCGGCACCAAGATAGGCAGGAGTGCCTTTGCCCTTGATATGAGATTACCTGACTCAAAATCTGCCCCCCTTGCGGATTGGGCTTTGATAATTTTATCTGTCTCATCAATAAGGGTTGGTACAAAACGGAGAGCAATACTCATCATCATTGCCAATTCATGGGCAGGTACCCCAATTTTTTCAAAGGGCTTAAGCATGGACTCTATCCCATTGGTTAGGGTAATTGGTGTTGTCGTTAAGGTGAGAATTGAAGTCACCAGTACCAATAAAATCAAACGACTACACATAAAAAAGGCTAAAATTAAGCCTTGATCGGTTATTTTTAAAAAATGCCATTCCAAAAGCATGGTGCCATCTTTAATAAAAAGAATTTGCATCAAAGCGGTAAAAACAATGATAAACCAAAGGGGTTTTAAGCCTTTAAGATAGAGTTTCATAGGGACTCTGCTAATCAGTAGCATGGCAAAACTGATGGTATAAGCACAAAAAAAAGTCAGAAAAGTCTTTGCCATAAAAAGACCCACCATAAAAAAGAAGATTGCCGTAATCTTGCTTCTTGGATCTAACTGATGAATAAAAGAATCACCCTCATAATATTGTCCTATGGTGATATCTTTTAGCATAAGCCTTCTCCTCTCTCCCTTAGTGCCTTAGTGATTTCTTGGTAAGCTTCTTCAAGGGTTAGGGCTGATGGTGAAACCGCTAGCCCTTTTTCACGCAATTGGTACATCAGTTGGGTCACACTTGGCACGCCAAGTCCAATGGATTCTAAAAATTCTTTTTGTTCAAAAATCACCTGTGGTGTACCTTCCAGGACAAGTTCACCCTTATTCATCACCAAAAGTCTTGAGGCAAACTTTGCCACATCATCCATACTATGAGAGACAAGGATAATTGCCATTCCTAAGGTTTCATGCAAAGCTTTAATTTTACTTAAGATGGCATTTCTTCCCTTAGGGTCGAGTCCTGCTGTCGGTTCATCTAAGATAAGATAGCTTGGACGCATTGCCAAAACCCCTGCAATCGCAACTCGTCTTTTTTGGCCACCTGATAAACTAAACGGGGAAACATCTTTATAAGTTTCATAGTCTAAGTCAACAAGTGCCATCGCTTCCTTGACCCTACTTTCAATTTCTTCTTCGGGTAAACCTAGATTTTTTGGTCCAAAAGCAATATCTCTTGCCACTGTCTCTTCAAAAAGCTGATACTCAGGATATTGAAATACCAAACCAACTTCTAGCTTTTTTTGGCGTCTTTCCTTGGTCTTGGTTGAAAAGTCAACCTCATCAACAAAAAGTCGACCCTCAGTTGGTTGAATTAATCCAGCCATCAACTGTACAAGGGTCGACTTTCCAGAGCCGGTATGCCCTAAAAGCCCGATAAAATCCCCTTGCGCAATGTTAAGATTTAAGTTTTTCAAGGCATAGGCACCATTAGGCTCTAATGGGTTATATGTATATGAAATTTTTTCTAATGAGATGGACATAAGACCTCCACTAGTTCATCAATCGTTAAAATATCACGGGGAATACAAGGATAGTCTTTTCTCAAACGATTGGCAAGCATGGTTGCCACTGGTACATCGAGCTTAAGGGACATCAAAAGTGCCTCTTCTTGAAAGATTTCCTTTGGAGAACCATCAAGGACAACTTCACCTTGATTCATCACCAAGACCCTATCAGCTAGGGCAGCTTCTTCCATAAAATGTGTGATATTAATAATACCAATATGTTCTTTTTTGTTGAGATTGAGCAAAGTTTCAATCACTTGTTTGCGACCAGAGGGATCAAGCATTGCTGTCGGTTCATCAAAGACGATATATTTTGGCTTCATGGCAATAATACCCGCAATGGCAATGCGTTGCTTCTGCCCTCCAGATAAATGATGAGGAGAGGCATTTTTAAATGCACTCATCCCCACAACCTCAAGTGCTTCATCAACTCTTTGAGCAATTTCTTCTGGTGCTAGTCCAATATTTTCAGGACCAAAGGCGACTTCTTCTACAACTGTTGTCGCTACCATTTGATTATCTGGATTTTGAAAGACCATACCCACTCGAGAGCGGACATCGTAGAGATTTGTTTGATTTGCTGTATCCAAATCATCAACCAGAACTGTTCCCACAGTCGGCAATAACAGAGCATTAAGATGTTTTGCAAGGGTTGACTTGCCACAACCGTTTTGCCCTAACACAGCAATATGGCTTTTTTCACCTAAAGAAAGGTTAAGATGATCAAGGACTTTTTTAGCTTGTTCGCTTTCTATTTCATATTGAAACGATATGTTTTTGACTTCAATCATCTTAGCCTCCTAAAAAAATAGGGTCAGGTTAGCCTGACCCTACCTTAAGTTACACCAATTCAATAATTGCTAGTGGTGCTGCATCCCCTCTACGGAAACCAGCTTTTACTACACGTGTATAGCCACCATTTCTGTTTTCATATTGTGGTGCAATTTCTTTGAAAAGTTTGTGTGCTACATCTTCATCCATGAGATAGCTACAAGCTTTACGATATGCTGCAAGGTCAGCTTTTTTACCAAGAGTAATCATTTTTTCTACCATACGTCTTACTTCTTTTGCCTTAGGTTCAGTAGTGGTTACCTTACCATGAAGTAGGACTGAGGTAGTCATATTGCGGAGAATCGCACGGCGATGAGAACTATCACTGCCAATTTTACGATGTTTCATCCTTTACCTCCTAATTATTCTTCATTAGATTTGAGCATGAGACCCAAAGCACCCATTTTTTCTTTAACTTCTTCTAAAGATTTTTTACCAAGGTTTTTCACCTTCATCATATCTTCTTTAGATTTTTGTGTTAATTCCAAAACAGTATTAATACCTGCACGTTTTAAGCAATTGTAAGAACGTACAGATAGGTCAAGCTCTTCAATGGTCATGTCTAAGACCTGATCCTTTTCCTCTTCTTCTTTTTCTATCATGATTGGCATACCTTCCATATTGCCAGTTAAGCCAATAAAGAGGGTAAGGTGCTCAGATAGAATACGGGCAGCCAAGCTCAAAGCATCTACTGCTTTGATGTTGCCGTTAGAATAAAGTTCTATGGTCAAGCGATCATAGTCAGTATCTTGACCAACTCGTGTATCTTCAATAGTAAAGTTCACCTTATGCACAGGCGTATACACAGAGTCAATAGGAATTGTGCCAATAGGCATGTCTTCTTTTTTGTGTTTTTCAGCAGGCACATAACCGCGGCCTGTTTCTACCACCATTTCAATATAAAGACGACTATTGCTATCTAAGGTAGCAAGTTTTAAGTCGCCATTTAGTATTTCAACAGCATCTGTGGTGATAATGTCTTTGGCAAAAACTTCTCCTTCATCAGTCTTATTGATGATGACAGTTTGAGGTTCATCGCTATTACATTTAATCGCCAGCTGTTTAATATTCAAAATGATTTGAGAAACATCTTCCTTAACGCCTGGTACGGTTGAAAACTCGTGCTGAACCCCATCAATATGGATAGAAGTCACAGCTGCTCCTGGAATAGATGAGAGCAGAATGCGTCGCAAGGAGTTTCCTAGCGTCACACCATAACCTTTTTCCAATGGTTCAATAACAAACTTACCATATCTGTTATCATCACTTAGTTCAACGCAATCAATACTCGGTTTTTCAATTTCAATCATACATAACCTCCATACCAACCGACAGTAGCGAAAATTGGAACTAGACCGAATTATTTGCTGTAAAGTTCGACGATCATTTGTTCTTCAACTGGGATATCGATATCTTCACGTTTTGGTTCAGCATACATCTTGCAAGTGTAGTTATCTTTATCCACTTCTAACCATGTTGCTGGCGCATTGAGACCAAATGAATCAAGATGTGCCTTAAAGTGTGGAGATTTTGCACTTTTTTCACGGATAGCGATAACATCGCCAGCCTTAATTTGCATAGAAGGGATGTTTGCCTTCTTGCCATTTAATGTAAAGTGATTATGAACAACCATTTGACGTGCTTCACGACGTGTCTTAGCATAGCCAGCACGGAAAACAACATTATCAAAACGTTTTTCAAGTAAAACGATGAGGTTTTCACCAGCTTGACCCTTCATACGCTTTGCTTTATCAAAGTAGTTGCGGAATGGTTTTTCTAAAACACCATAGATGAATTTAGCTTTTTGTTTTTCTTGTAATTGCTTACCATACTCACTGAGCTTTTTATTCATTCTTGGTGGGTTACGCTTAGTGGTATCTTTGTTATAACCAAGCTCAGCAGGAGAAATCCCAAGAGCACGGCATCTTTTAACGATAGGTTCTCTATTTCTAGCCATCGAGATTTTCCTCCTTATACTCTTCTACGTTTTGGTGGACGACAACCGTTATGTGGAATTGGGGTGACGTCTTTAATCATGTTAATTTCAAGACCTGCAGCTTGAAGGGCACGAATTGCCGCTTCACGACCAGATCCAGGACCCTTTACCAAACATTCCACTTCTTTTAAGCCATGTTCCATAGCTGCCTTTGCTGCACTTTCAGCAGCAACTTGAGCAGCAAATGGTGTGCTTTTACGAGAACCACGGAAACCCATACCACCAGAGGAAGCCCAACTAAGTGCGTTACCATTCACATCAGTAATAGTTACGATTGTATTGTTGAAGGTGCTTTTGATATGTGCAACACCTTTTTCAATATTTTTGCGTGCCTTACGACGTACACGCGTTGTCTTTTTTGGTTTTGCCAATTGATTCACCCCTAACTATTTACGTTTACCAGCTGCTGCTCTTTTTGATTTGCCCTTACGTGTTCTTGCATTGGTCTTAGTTTTTTGACCACGAACTGGTAATCCTTTACGATGGCGGATGCCACGATAGCAACCGATTTCGCTAAGTCTTTTAATGTTTAGAGAAACTTCACGACGTAAGTCCCCTTCTACAGTATATTGACCTACTAATTCACGAAGCTTAGCTTCTTCAGCATCAGTAAGGTCACGAACACGAGTATCTGGATTGATGCCCGCTTCGCTAACAATTTTTTCAGCAGTCGGTCTTCCAATCCCGTAGATATAAGTTAAGCCTATAACGATTCTTTTATCTCTTGGAAGATCGATCCCAGAAATTCTTGCCATCTAATGCACCTCCTAGTTCTAGCCTTGTACTTGTTTATGTTTCGCATTTTCACAAATAACCATGACGCGACCTTTGCGTTTGATTATTTTGCATTTTTCACACATTGGTTTTACAGATGCTCTTACCTTCATATTATTAAACCTCCTCGGTAGAGATTTCTACTTAAATCTGTACGTGATGCGACCACGTGTCAAATCATAAGGGGACAATTCTACAGTGACCTTATCTCCCGGTAGAATTTTTATAAAATTCATACGGATTTTACCAGATATATGTGCCAGTACAGTGTGTCCGTTTTCAAGTTCTACCTTAAACATTGCGTTAGGCAGAGACTCTAAAACGTTTCCTTGTACCTCAATAACATCTTTACTCAATACCCTCTCTCCTTTTAAAGGTCAGTTAAAATAACTGCACCATCTTCTGTAATAGCAATGGAATTTTCATAATGTGCGGCAAGCTTACCATCACGAGTCACCGTTGTCCAGTCATCATCTAAGACTTCGACTTCATAAGTACCCTCGTTGATCATCGGCTCAATGGCAAGACACATACCTTTTTTGATACGTGCACCAAAGCCCGGTTTTCCATAATTCGGCACTTGAGGATCTTCATGTAGGTTTTTACCTATACCATGTCCACAAAAATCTCTCACTACCCCATAACCTAAGTTTTCAGCATAAACCTGAACAGCATGACCGATATCACCAATGCGATTACCAATAACACACTGTTCTAACCCTTGATAAAAAGAGTTTTTAGTTGCTTCTATAAGGTTACTTGCAGCTTCACTGATTTCACCACAAGCCAGTGTACGTGCCGCATCACCATGGTAGCCATTTAAATAAGCCCCACAATCGAGACTAATAATGTCGCCTTCCTTTATGATGACATCATCACTTGGTATCCCATGGACAACGACTTCATTTGGGGAAGTACAAATTGAGCCACTAAATCCATTGTATCCTTTAAAAGAAGGAGTTGCGCCTTTTTTTCTAATATAGTCTTCTGCTATCTCATCTAAATCTAGCGTGGACATATTAGGTACCAAGGCATTTTCTAACTCTTTGAGTGTCTCAGCAACAATTCTACCTGATTCACGTAATTGAGCAATTTCTCTCTCATTTTTTAGCGTTATCATGTTACTTCTCCAAATGAGCTAAAATAGACTTTGTTACCTCACTTGATTCACGATTACCCTCGATTTCTACTAGGATACCTTTGTCTCGATAGAAATCAAGAAGTGGCGCAGTCGCAGATTCATAAACGCTAAGACGATTTTGTACTGTCTCTTTATTATCATCTTTTCTCTGATAAAGTGTTGTGCCATCTTTATCACAAACACCCTCCTTAAGTGGTGGATGGAACTCAACATGATAAGTGGCACCACAAGCCTTACAGAGTCTTCGTCCTGTAATTCTTTCAGTTAGAATCTCAAAAGGCACATCAATTTCTAAGACTGTGTCTAATTCAAGATGTAACTCTTTTAATATCTCGTCAAGTGCTTCTGCTTGCCCAACAGTACGAGGGAAACCATCTAGCATAAAGCCTTTTTTACAATCAGCTTCCGCTAGTCTTTCACGGACAATCCCAATTGTAACCTCATCAGGTACGAGATTACCACTGTCCATATAGCGTTTTGCTTCTAGACCAAGGACAGTACCCTCACTCACTGCTTTACGGAACATATCTCCAGTGGAGATATGAGGAATACCAAGACGCTCATGTAATATGGCAGCTTGGGTTCCCTTTCCGGCTCCTGGAGCACCCATTAATAGGATATTCATCGCTTGCCTCCAGTTTATTTCATAAAGCCTTTATAGTTACGCATTAACATATTACTTTCAAGCTGTTTCATCGTATCAAGGGCAACCCCAACAACGATGAGGAGTGATGTTCCACCAAAGTAAACTTCAAGCCCTGTTGCAGAAGTAAGAAGTGTTGGCATAACTGCGATAAGCGCAAGGAAAATCGCCCCAAAAAGTGTAATTCTATTCATTACTTTCATAATGTATTCTGCTGTTGGGCGACCTGGACGAATCCCTGGTACAAAGCCACCATTCTTACGAAGGTTATCCGCAACATCAATTGGATTAAAAGTAATAGAAGAATAAAAATAGGTAAAGAAAATAATCAATATAGCATATACTACATTGTAAAGTAAATTATTAAATGAGAAATGACTTGTTACCCATTGACCTGCTGGGCTATCTGGGAAGAAAGCTGCCAAGGTACCTGGGAAAATCAAAAGACTCATCGCAAAGATAACTGGAATAACCCCAGCTGAGTTTACTTTAATAGGTAGGTGAGTAGATTGACCACCATAAACTTTACGTCCTACAACACGCTTAGCATATTGAATCGGTACTCTTCTTTCCCCTTGTTGGACAGCCACAACCGCCATAATGATGAGATAAGCAAGCACCAAAAAACCAATAACAGTTAAGATTTGTAGAGCGCCACCTTTAGAATATTCATAAAGGTATATGATACCATGAGGAATACGAGAAACGATCCCTGCAAAAATAATCAAACTGATCCCATTACCAATACCTTTTTCGGTAATCAGTTCCCCAATCCACATGAGACAAGCTGTCCCAGCAGTTAGAGAAATCACGATGACAAAAAGACTCAAAGTGCTCGTATCAGTAATCGCACGACGAAGGGATAAGGAAATCCCAATTGCTTGGATAAACCCTAAAACAACAGTCAAGTATCTTGTATACTCGACAATTTTTTTACGATCATCCTTTGCCAATGCCTCAATACGAGGTGAGATGACTGTCATCAACTGCATGATAATGGATGCGTTAATGTATGGTGTAATACTCATTGCAAAAATGGAGAAGTTCCTGAAAGCTCCCCCAGAAATAATATCAAAAAAACCAAGTAATTTCGCTTTATTAATTAATTCAGCAATTACCGATGAATCAATTCCAGGTACTGGGATATGACTCCCAATACGGAAAACTAAGAACATCATCAAGGTAAATAGGATTTTCTTTCTTGTATCAGGTGTTTGTAAGGCATTTTTTAAAGTCCCTAACATTATATCACCTCGATACTTCCACCAGCTGCCTCAATTTTTTCTCTTGCGCCTTGGCTACAAGCGTTAACTTTAACAGTAAGTGCTTTAGTCAAATTACCATTGTTTAAGACTTTCACACCACCATTTTTCATTTGTTTCACATAACCTGATTCTACTAAAAGTTCAGGTGTTACTACTGTACCCGCATCAAAGCGATCTAAGGTGTCTAGGCTAACAACAGAATAAAGGGTTCTGAAGTGATGATTGGTAAAGCCTCTCTTTGGTAAACGACGTTGAATTGGTGTTTGTCCCCCTTCAAAGCCAGGACCTTTACCCCCACCAGAACGAGCCTTTTGACCTTTGTGACCTTTACCTGCTGTCTTACCCAATCCAGAACCTGGACCTCTACCTTTGCGCTTAAGGGCGTGCTTTGACCCTTCAGCCGGTTTTAACTCGTGAAGTTTCATTCTCACACCTCCTAATTAGTCAATTTTTTCTACGCTAACCAAATGGCTAACTTTGTCAATCATACCACGGATAGACGCATTATCTTCTTTTACTACAAAGCTATTAGTCTTTTTAAGTCCGAGGGCTTTGACGACCTTACGCTGTCTTTCGCTTGCGCCAATTACAGAACGTACAAGCGTTACTTTAACATTTGCCATCGTGTGCCTCCTAACCTAAGATTTCTTCTACAGATTTACCGCGAAGTTTTGCAATTTCTTCTGCACTCTTCATGCTAGTAAGACCTTGCATTGTCGCTTTTACGATATTGATTAAGTTATCGCTGCGCAATGACTTTGTGAGAATATTTTTAATCCCTGCAAGCTCAGCAACTGCACGTACCGCACCACCTGCGATAACCCCGGTACCTTCACTAGCTGGTTTTAACATCACACGAGCTGCTCCAAACTTACCAATGATTTCATGAGGAACAGTGTCATTTACTACAGGTACACGTACTAAATTTTTCTTTGCATCTTCAATGCCTTTACGGATAGCTTCTGGCACTTCATTGCCGTACCCATACCGACACCAACGATACCATTGCCGTTACCTACAACGACGAGTGCTGCAAAGCTAAAACGGCGACCACCTTTTACAACTTTAGCAACACGATTTATGGTTACAACTCTTTCTTGTAGATCGAGTTCTTTTGCATCAATAATTTCTCTACTCACGCTTTTCCCTCCCTTTTCATCGGAATTAGAACTCTAAGCCGCCTTCTCTTGCACCTTCAGCTAAAGCTTTAATACGGCCATGATAGATATTACCACCACGATCGAAGACAACTTGTTTGATACCTGCCTCAAGGGCTTTTTTAGCAACTGCTTGACCAACTTGATTAGCCACTTCAGTTTTATTCCCTTCACATTTAGTATCCAAGGTAGAAGCACAGCAAAGGGTTACTCCCTTAGTGTCATCAATTACTTGGGCATAAATATGTCTTGCACTACGGAAAACAGCCAAACGAGGACGTTCAGACGTACCACGCAATGTAAAGCGTAAACGGCGATGTTTATTTGCACGAACGGCTTTTCTATCATATTGCTTTTTCAACCCAACTCACTCCTTTCCGCGATTACTTGCTACCAGTCTTACCAGCTTTAAGCTTAATGGTTTCATTTTCATAACGAAGACCTTTACCTTTGTAAGGTTCAAGCGGACGAGTTGCGCGAATGTCAGCGGCTAAAGCACCAACCTTCTGCTTATCCAAACCCTTGATTATAATCTTAGTCGCTTCAGGTGCTTCGATTTCTAGTCCATCTTCTGGATCAAATTCGATTGGATGTGAATAACCTACACTAAGGACAAGCTTCTTACCTTGCATTAATGCTCTGTAACCTACCCCTTTCATCACAAGCGTCTTGGAAAAACCTTCAGTTACACCAAGTACCATGTTGTTTAAAAGAGTTCTAGTAAGTCCCCAGAGATTACCATAATTTCTCACATCATCATTTGGACAAGCAACAGTTACCACGCCTTCTTCTTGTTTAATTACCATAGCTTCTGGTAATTGCTTTTCTAAGCTACCTTTAGGACCTTTTACTGTTGCATAGTTTTTATCAGTTAATTCTACCGTTACACCATCAGGGATAGTAATCGGTTTTTTGCCGATACGAGACATCTTTCCACCTCCCTAGTTATTATTTTACCATATATAGCAGAGTACTTCGCCACCGAGACCCTTAGCTCTTGCTTCTCTATCTGTCATAACGCCTTGGGAAGTAGAAATTACTGCTACACCAAGACCACCAAGTACTTTTGGAATATTATCTTTTTTGCAATACACTTTTAAGCCTGGTTTTGAAATACGTTTCAAACCTGTGATAACGCGTTCTTTCTCTGGGCTATATTTTAGTGTAATTTTCATTGTTGCCTTGTTGCCTTCATCTTCTTTAACTTCAAAGTTTGCAATATAGCCTTCTTGGTGCAAAATTTCAGCTAGTGCAACTTTTACCTTTGAAGATGGGATTTCGACATTGGCGTGCATTGACATATTTGCATTACGGATTCTTGTTAGAAAATCCGCGATTGGATCTGTCATTACCATATATTTGTGACCCCCTTTAAAGGATTTATCTTACCAACTTGCCTTTGTAACGCCAGGAATTTTGCCTTCGTTTGCTAACTCACGGAAAGTTACACGACACATTCCAAATTTACGCATATAACCATGTGGACGTCCAGTCACCTTACAACGATTGTGTAAGCGTGAAGGAGACGCATCACGTGGTAACTTGCTAAGCCCTTCATAATCATGATTTGCAATTAATTCTGCACGCTTAGCTGCATATTTTGCTACCATTTTTTGGCGTTTTAGTTCACGTTGAACCATTGCTTTTTTAGCCATCTATACGTTCCTCCATCTATTAGCCTGCAAATGGCATACCAAGTTGTGCTAAAAGCGCACGACCTTCTTCGTCTGTCTTTGCGGTAGTCGTAAAGACAACTTGCATACCACGAATCTTATCAATTTTATCATAGTCAATTTCAGGGAAGATGAGTTGTTCTTTTAAGCCTAAGCTATAATTACCACGACCATCAAAACTCTTTGAAGGTACGCCATGGAAGTCACGTACACGTGGAAGTGCAACGCTAAATAGTCTATCGACAAATTCATACATGCGATCCCCACGAAGTGTTACCTTAACACCGATTGGCATGCCTTCTCTTAATTTGAAACCTGCAATTGATTTCTTAGCCCTAGTAACGAGTGGTTTTTGACCAGAAATGATTGTCAAATCACCAACAGCAGCGTCCACTGCCTTATCATTTTGAACAGCTTCCCCGAGGCCAATATTAATGATGACTTTATCAAGTTTTGGGATAGCCATAACATTGGTATAACCAAACTCTTTTTGAAGCGCTGGCATAATTTCTTTTACATATTTCTCTTTTAATCTAGCCATCTATTGTCCTCCTTTCTAGAATGTATTTCCACTTGTTTTGAAGTAACGAACTTTTTTACCATCTACCATTTTATGTCCGACACGTGAACCCTTCTTCACTGATTCATCATATGGCATAACGTTTGAAACGTGGATTGCTGCTTCTCTTTCAATAATCCCACCTTGAGGATCTTTTTGAGAAGGCTTAGTGTGGCGTTTAATCATAGAAACGCCTTCCACAATGACACGTGACTCACTAGGAATAGCCTTTAGAACTTTCCCTACTTTATTTTTATCTTTACCTGCGATAACGATAACCATATCGCCTTTTTTTACGTTCATTTTTGCCACTATTTTCACCTCCGAGGCGAATTATTATAACACTTCAGGAGCGAGAGATACGATTTTCATGAAATCTTTTTCTCTGAGCTCTCTAGCTACAGGCCCAAATATACGAGTTCCTCTTGGGCTTTTATCTTCTTTGATGACAACTGCAGCATTTTCGCTAAAACGGATATAAGATCCGTCAGGGCGTTTAACTGGACGAACTGTACGGACAACAACTGCCTTTACAACGTCCCCTTTCTTGACAACGCCACCGGGTGTAGCTTCCTTAACTGCACAAACAATAATGTCCCCAACTGATGCGTAACGGCGATTTGTACCACCTAAAACGCGGATACAGAGGAGTTCTTTTGCACCTGTATTGTCACCGACTTTAAGTCTAGTTTCCTGTTGAATCATAGGGATCCTCCTTTCGCCGCGAATAAATTATATAATAACTGCTTTTTCCACAATTTCAACTAAACGCCATCTTTTGGTCTTAGAAAGAGGACGAGTTTCCATGATTTTAACCTTGTCCCCAACACCAGCTTGGTTTAATTCGTCGTGTACTTTATATAATTTTGTTCGCTTTGCGATTTTGCCATACAGAGGATGGCGGCTATGCGTATCAACAGCAACAACAACGGTTTTGTCCATTTTATCGCTTGTAACAACTCCATAGCGAACTTTTCTCATATTACGTTCTGCCACTTTATTTCCTCCTATCAGTTAGCTTCTTGAGCCAATTCGCGTTCACGAATAACTGTCTTAGCTTTGGCAATGTCTTTACGAACCGTCTTAATTTGCATTGGATTTTCCAATTGCCCTGTCGCCGCTTGGAAGCGTAAATTAAAAAGTTCTTCTTTAAGCGCAATTACCTTCTCTTGTAGTTCTTTATCAGAGAGTTCTCTTAAAGCACTAACCTTCATTTAATTCACCCTCCATTTCTCTCTTAACGATTTTACATTTTACTGGCAACTTATGCATAGCAAGTCTCAACGCCTCACGTGCAACTTCTTCTGATACGCCAGAAAGTTCAAACATTACACGGCCAGGTTTAACAACTGCTACCCAGTAATCAGGCGCCCCTTTACCAGAACCCATGCGGACTTCTGCAGGTTTTGCAGTAACTGGTTGATCAGGGAAGATTTTAATCCAAACGTTACCACCACGTTTGATATAACGGGTCATTGCAATACGAGCAGCTTCGATTTGTCTGCTTGTAATCCAGTGTCCAGTGGTCGCTTGAAGACCATATTCACCATAAGTGACCTTTGTCCCTTTATGTGCTTTACCCTTTAAAGATCTGCGATGCGGTCTACGCCATTTTGTTCTTTTAGGCATCAACATAACTTAGCGACCTCCTTCCTTTTTGGTGCTTCTTTTTTCTTCTGGGAGAACTTCTCCGTTGTAAATCCATACTTTAACACCTATTTTACCATAAGTGGTATCGGCTTCATAAAATCCATAATCAATATTTGCTCTTAATGTATGAAGTGGTACCTTACCTTCGCTCGCCCATTCTGTACGTGCGATATCAGCACCAGCTAAACGACCACTAATTGCGATTTTCATACCTTTTGCGCCAGCACGTTTTGCTCTTTGAAGTGCTTGTTTCATCGCACGACGGAAAGGCATTCTACGTACAAGACTATCAGCAACAGATTCAGCAATGAGTTGTGCATCTGCATCTGGTTTTTTAACTTCAATGACATTGATAAAGACATCTTTACCTGTCATCTTCTTTAATTCCCCACGAAGAACTTCAATAGCAGCCCCTTGACGACCAATAACGATACCAGGTTTTGCTGTATGAACGGTAATTTTTACCTTAGTGACCCCTGTACGTTCGATAATAACGCTTGAGATGCCACTATCAAATAACTTAGCTTTAACAAATTTACGAATTTTAAAGTCTTCATGGAGGAGATCAACATAGTTTTTATCGTTTGCGTACCATCTAGCATCCCAATCACGAATAACGCCAACACGCAAACCTATCGGATTGACTTTTTGACCCATCTCTTTCCTCCTATCTTTCGCTTACCACAACTGTGATATGACTGGTTCTTTTAGTGATTCCGTCTGCTCTACCCATAGCTCTTGGTTTGAAACGCTTCAAGCTAGGACCTTGATCAACATAAGTCGCACTAACAAATAAGTTTTCGGTATTCATATCATAGTTATGTTCCGCATTGGCAACAGCAGATTTTAAAACCTTTGTCACGATTGCAGAACCCTTATGTGGAGTAAATTTCAAAATGGTGTAAGCTTCATTAATGTCTTTCCCACGGATAAGGTCAACCACTTGGCGTGCCTTACGTGGAGAAATGCGAACTGTTCTTGCAACTGCTTTTGCTTCCACTAGACTATCTCCTTTCTGCTATCGTACTGATGAAGATTTTTCCCCTGCGTGCCCACCAAAGGTGCGAGTTGGTGAAAATTCTCCTAATTTATGTCCTACCATGTCTTCAGTAACATATACCGGGATATGTTTTCTGCCGTTGTGTACAGCAAAGGTATGCCCGATAAATTCTGGGAAGATAGTAGAAGAACGTGACCATGTCTTAATCACAGATTTATTGTTTGTTTCATTCATTTTGACTACTTTTGCATAAAGCTTAGCGTCAACAAAAGGTCCTTTTTTAAGCGATCTGCCCATAAAGGTTTCTCCCCCTTTCAGCCTTAATTGCTACCCTATTTCTTTCTTGGGTGTACAATATACTTGTCATTAACATTTCTCTTCTTACGAGTCTTACCACCGTGAGCCACTTTACCCCATGGGCTGACAGGTGACTTACGACCGATAGGTGCTCTACCTTCACCACCACCGTGTGGGTGATCA
>CALIQN010000079.1 GCA_938044045.1 uncultured Peptococcaceae bacterium | reverse complement strand
ATGTAATTAGAAAATTTCTATTTAAAGATATGTATAGAGAAAATTTTTTAACACTTAATTCTTTTATTGATGAATTAAGTGAATCTTTATGTCAAACTAAAGAGCGTAAGGTTAATACGATTTGTCTCTTGATAAAAGAAGAAAAAGATTTACTTGTTAAACATGCAAAAAATAACAACTTAAGACCAGGTAAATTCGTCTATGAAGTATTAAAAGAAAAAACTGTATTAAAACCTACAGTACTTGAAGATGAAGAAAATTTTGAAGATTACATCTTCGATTATTCTCACGAATTTTCTAAGGTAAGAAACTATACTGAAACATACAGCTCGATTTATGTACAAACGACGCAAGAAGAAAAAAACTTGATTTTAACATTTTCCAGAAGGTGTGGTATAGGAACTGGTAAGACTATTTATGAAATACTGAAAAGAAAAGGTGTTTTTACAGAGGACTTTACTTTAGCTGAAAAGCTTGAGAGTAGTGTGATAGAAATTCCATAAAATAAAGACTATGAATTTTTCATAGTCTTTATTTTATTAAATGCAAAGTTGAAAGGAGAAAATGAAATGAATGCTGTAAACTTAACAGGGTATATTAGTGAACACTTGAACCTGAGATATACCCCAAATGGTAATGCAGTTGTAAGTTTTAACCTTGCTGTAAAAAAATCTTATAAGGTTGAACCTGGAAAGCAAGATGCTGATTTTTTTAGGATTGTAGCTTGGGGAAAACTAGCAGAAAATCTTGTTGAATACACAAAGAAAGGGAGTTTGATCGCTGTGAATGGAAGTCTTAAAAATAATAACTATGAGAAAGATGGCGTAAGGAATTATAGTGTTGATGTTGTAGCAGATAAGATTGAATATCTTGTTTTAGATTCTAAGAAGGATAATTCAACGACGTCATCAGGAAATCAAAGCGATGTTCAGTCATCAGAAAATGAACAGGACTATTACTATGATGACTTTCCAGGTGACTATGACGAGTTTGATGATGATCTACCTTTTTAAATAGGAGGTGATAACATGATAGTTGCTGTTTTTGGTCAAGGTAATTCTGGAAAGACTATGACAGTCAAAGCTTTAGCAAAAGCAATGACTGAAAATGGAAAGAGCTGCACCATTGTAGACTGTGAAAGTAGATTTGGTGCTTTTCAAAGAAATATCAACCAAAGTGTTCCTTTAGATCAGAGCTTAAAGAAAGCTGTTTTGGATACCCAAAACATCAACCTATATGAGAATTACTGGGATAATGTCAGTTATTTCTCTATGGCAGATGAAGAGG
The DNA here is from genome assembly GCA_938044045.1 of uncultured Peptococcaceae bacterium. Taxonomy (GTDB): domain Bacteria; phylum Bacillota; class Peptococcia; order Peptococcales; family Peptococcaceae; genus CALIQN01. The sequence goes on along the minus strand of CALIQN010000079.1, from coordinate 10,018 downwards.
GTATAGACAGTTACTTAGCGAGCAATGAAGGTATGTTAATATCTTTTATAGAAGCTTTAAAGGAAACCTATGATATTATCATCTTTGATTGCACGCAAAACATTAAAGATGATTTAACGGCCTTTGCAATGAAATATGCAGATGTAATAATTAATCTCATTACCTCCAGCGTACAAGGTTTGGCCTTTGAAAATGCACATAAGCCCTTATATAAACTGCTGAATAAAAAGAAGATTAATATATTAAATAAGAATTTAGCTAATAATCTTAATAGCTCAACAGCAGAAGATATTATTGGAGAAAAAATAAATCTCGTGGTGCCTTTTCATATACAAATCTTAGAAAGCAGCCTTTCTTTAGAAGATCATCCTAAATTTAGTAATAGAATCAAAAAAATTCTTCCTTTGCTGGAAGAAGATGATGGTGGTGTGAAACAGGAAAGGAAGTCAAGCTTTCTTCAAAGATTTAAGAGATAAGATTAATGGCAATTTTGAAATTTGCTAAAAACAGTTATAAGTCACCAAGTGCTGTAAAAAAGCTCATTGATTATATTCAAAACCCTAAGAAGACAACGCCAGAAATTGGAGGTGGTGTCTTTTGTGGGAATGATAGTGAAACTTATAAAGAGTTTATAAGTGTTAAAAAAATGTGGGGAAAGACAACAGGAAGACAGCTTGTTCATCTTACTCTTAACTTTGATCCAAAAGATAAAATTACACCTCAGAAAGCTAAAGACTTTGCTGAGGATTTTTTAAAACATCCCCAATTTAATGGCTTTCAAGTTACCTTTCAAGTCCATACGGATAAAGACCATATGCACATTCACTTTATTATCAACACAGTGAATGTAGAAACAGGTAATAAGTGGCAGCAGGATTTAAAAGATCTGGAATCTCTTAAACAGTATTTAGATCAGATGTGCCAAGAAAGGGGTTTATATACGCTTGAAGAAAGTCAAGAACGTATTAAAAATGACCCTCAAGTCGATGAAAAAAGAAGGAAGGTAGAGGAAAGGAGAGATAAAGATGAATTAGTCAAAGCAATTGCCCTAGCAAGTTGCTATAGCCGAAGTAAAAGAGAGTTTTTTGTCAATATGAAAAAGCTAGGCTATACAGCACTGTGGCACGATGGAGAGCGAGTTTTAAAGTTTGTGACACCAACTAAAAAACGTTATGAAATTGGACAAATTAGACAGTTTAGAGAGGCCTATAAAGCCTACCAAGAAGGTAGACAGATTAAGCCCTTAGTTAAAGAAGCTAAGCTGTCCTTTGATGATTTTTGTAAAAGCCACTTAGATGCAGTTTTCAAATTTAATGCTGAAAAAAGTGATTTTAATTATGCTGAATTTGAAAAGATTGTAAAAGATATGGACAAGTTGAGAGAAGACAATGTTGCTGAGCCATTGGATTATTACTATCATTATTTTGATGATGTGAAAAAGATATTTGAAGAATTTGGATTATCAGAAAAAAATGAGAGTCCTGCTCCAACTCAAGGATTTAACTATATGCCATTTATTTATTTCTTGAGATTATTGGAAAGTAAAGATAATCAAGGGAGAAATACTCAGTCTATGAAGAGAGGTAAAAATAGAAGTAAGGAAGATAAAATGCACTTCCGAAAAAATCTTGAAAAAGGTAAAGGCTTTGATTGGGAAAGATAATTGATAATTCAAATCAAATATTATACAATTATCAATACAGGTGATTGTATGAGTAAAATAAAATTCAAGGAGGGATGTGATTATAAAGTGATATAACCTTAGTCTTTTATTTAAGGGGTTTTATAGCGTTAAAATAAAAGACTAATATTTTTTCCCTAAAGAGAGTAAAACCCCTCCTAAAAAACAGAATTTAAGCGTTTTAGGAGGGGTTAGTTTATAAAGAAAGGGGAAAGATGAAAATAAAAAAGATGAACTTACTATGGAATGTTGAGGTGGAAGAATATAAAGCTTATCTTGATACTTTGACAAGAGCTAAAATAGAAAACTTGTATTATGATTATATTAGCAGAATAGACATAAGAAGTCAGTCTTTTACGGCTTCTATTCGATTCACGATATTATGTACGATTGTCGCTATAATGACAATCTATGGTCTCTTTGTTAAGGATTTGTGCTTAAAAGTTTATTTTACTGACCCCAAGGATTTCTATTTTTTATTCATATCTTCCTCAATCATGCTAGGTGTATTCTTATGTATTTTACTAGTTTTGCTTAGAATCGTTTATCTTAGACGTATCAATATAATTAAAAGACAAGAAATTATTAAAGATTATCTCATTGAGAAGAAAAAGGAGAGAGTGTCATGTTAAAGAAAAAGCTAGTTGCCCTTGCCCTTGGTTTTGGTTTAATGTTCCAAACACTGCCAGCAAGTGCAGATATTGTATTAGGCGAAAAAATGATAGGTATTCGTATCAATGATAATCATTTGTATAGCTACACAGATGGTAAAGAAAATCGTCCAATCATGGTAAATAATCGTGTTTTAGCACCATTAAGAGTGGTATCAGAAAATCTTAATTCTACAGTAGATTGGAATCCAGGAGCGAACACCATTACTATAGATGATAACGAAACAAAAGCACGTTATATTTTTAAAGTAGGACAAAAGTATTTCACCAAAAATGGTACCAAGGTTGCAATTGACCAACCACCAATTGTTACCCAATCAGGGAGAACTGTTGTACCAATTCGTGCTATTGCTGAAATGTACGGAACAGTTACTTGGGATCAGGCCAATTACAATGTTATTATTAAGACCAACAGAACTATTACTAAAGTAGTAGATCAACAAGGTACAACGAAAAGCAAAGAAGAAAAACAAAAACCACATGTTCAGCAAGCCTTTGACAATGCTGCTTATCTTGGTAAAGGAAGCGAAGTTCTATCAAAGTATCTTACTAGTGGTGATATAAATACTCAAAACTACATTAGGAGCAATGTTGAAAATAAATTTTATTTTATTGACAACAGTGCTTTTTTAAATTTAAGGTACGAAAAAGTTTTAGGACGTTTTTGGGTGGATTCAGACTACTCAACTTATGATCCCGTTTATGGTATTGATGATAATGGAAAGCTTGTTAAAGGTGCAGATGGGTTCGGTGGAAATGTTATATTTAGTCAGTTCACAGCAGAAGATGAAGTACAAAAAGTATACTATACTATTTTAACAGAGATGAGAAATGATGAAAAAAGAAAGTATATTATTAAGGTTGACCAACCGATCCCTAAAAAGTAAATTATCTCATATCTAAAGGACAGTCAGAAGAAAAACACTGACTGTCTTTTTTATTTTAAAAACAAAGGAGAATAATTATGATAAAAAAACTAAGCAGTATGCTATTTCTTTTTCTGTTAATTTTTATCACTTCACCTATACAAGCTGACCAAGGTCAAGAAGTGGTCAAAAAATATCATGGGCATGATGTATGATTGGCAATATGGTCAAGTCAATGCTAGTGGACAATTCCAATGGAATGGTGATACCACACCGAACACTGCCTTTTCTTGGCGTAATGAGACCTTTGACCTAAATTGGTTAATGAACAGTCAAAAGTATAAAAATTTAACGCCGAAACTTGTTCGTTTTGCCCCTGTAGAGCGTGTTAATGATGATGAGTTTAAAATTAAGTACTTTGATATTGAAGATGCCATGAGTCGCAATCCTAAGGAAAATTACTGGTTTTACAGTGATTTAATAGGAAATAATGTTGAAAGATTTTTTTCTAAATATTACTACAAACGCTATATTCCTGTAGAATACACTAATGTTAGCTTGGCAAAAAATGGTAAAATCACCTACCAGTACAAAGGTAAGTATAATGTGGAAAAGTTTTGGAATAATGAACTCAGTTATTTAGATTTGGTACAGGAAGCACTTGAAAAACAAAGTGATAAGACAGTCCTTCAAGGAAACAATGTTTTGTTAGCTTTCTGGGAACAAGTAGGGGATCAGACTAATTTTAAGGCAAACTATCCTAATGAATACAATCGTTTGATTAGGGATTTTAAAAACAAAACATTTGACCCTAGTAAAGTTAAATTTTATCTAAAATTCCAACCCCATGTTGCCAATATAGAATTTCGAGAAGAAAATGACCTTGCGGTCACTGAAATTCAAAGTGGAGACTTCCCAACTTGTGAGCAAATTACCTTGTATGCTAAAGTGGCCAACTTTGGTAAAAGCCAAAAGACCAGCGAGGTTGCTTTCTTTTACAACCAAACCAAAATTGGCAGTAAGGTAGTTACGCTTTTACCAGGAGAAACTAAAACGCTAACTTTTAATCCAAGCTTGCCTTGCACAAAAGGTAGTGCAACAGTAACAGCTTGGATTAATCCTGAGAAAAAAATTGTAGAAATCAACTACAATAACAACAAAAAGACAGGGAACATTAATCTTATAGATACCACCCCTAAAACTGTTCCAAATTGCGTGAAAACCTTCACTTGGACAGAAAAACAACAACATACAAGGTGTTCTGGCAGTGGTAGAAATCGCACATGTTGGACATACTACACCTATCATACTTACAAAGCGACTTTAGAAACGACCTACACAGTTAAGGATGATAGAAGTGCATTAAAGAAAACAGATTTTCTCTTAAACCAAAATGGGACACCACATAATTTTATAAGAGCAGGTTATGGCTTCCAACTTTCTGGAAATACCAAAATAACTGTACAACAAATTAGTGGTGACCCTAGAGCTTATACTGCTACCATTACTCAGCCAAGTAAGGTAGATGTGACTTTAAATTGGGATATGAAGAACTCAAGAAACTTAAAAACAAAACAGGCTAAAACTACAGTCTTAGAACTCTACAATGGTAACTTTGTTTTACCAATGGACAGCGAAAAGAAACGTGTCCTATACACTAATGTTAATCTCAAGGATGGTAACCATTCTATGATCTTAGATGCTCAGGGTGGTGCTGTTAAAGCCAATGGTAAGACTCAAGTCCTTTGTGGCAAAGAAAATATTGAGATTAAAATCAAAGGCGATATGTATGACGATATGAGAGCAAGATAATTTTTTACTTGGCCAGTCAGGAAAAATACTGACTGGCTTTTTGTTTTAGCAAAGAAGGTGAAAGGATGAAACTACAATATAAATTCAAAAAGTGGCACCTTATACTGATGCTGCTTTTTCTCTTTCTTGGCCTTTTGACACTATATGGCAATTTGCCAAGGGGAGAAGAGCATACTGTAGATATTAAGGATGCCAATTTTATTAACTATGATATTAAGATGAATGCTGTCCATTATGAGAAAGATGGTCAGCAAGGTGGCGTTTTACTCTTTGGTATTCATGTAAATCAAAATAAGAACATCATGATAACAGATGGAGAGTATGCAGCTAAATTAATTAGTCCTATTCCTCCAGATGTTTGGATTGATTACATTCTAAAAGATAAAAAATTGGAGATAGAATTTCAGAGTGATAAAACACTCTGGGGGCTTAATGGAGGCTATGTTTTCTTTTATAACGAAAATGGAGAACGTATCTTTTTGCAAGAATATTTGACTAAACTTGGTATTAGCGAGGCTTTTAACATGGGAGTCAAAGATGATTACAAGGCGAGGATTAGAGAAGCTTACCAGTATGCTAGAGAACATCAACTTGGAATACACATGAAGACTAAAGGCGATGTACCTCAGTCTCCAAGCTATGATGCTTATGTAAAAAATGGAGGGTAATAATGCAGGATTTATTGAGTCAACTTATGCAGAATCCTAAAGCTGAAGAAGAAAAAAATGTTATATCTGAGAAAAAGAACAATAAAGCTTACGAAAAAGATTTACAAGCAATCAGAGAAGAATTGATAAGAATCCATGGCGATAGTATTAAAAATATCATTAGTGAGAGAAATGCTAAGGAAAAACTAAAGGGCTTTATCACATCTTTGGTGAATGAAAAATTTCCTGAATATCGAGAAAAGAAAGATGTTGAAAGAATTTATCAAGATATTTTTGGTTTTTCTTTTATTAATGACTATATTGCAGACCTTGACTTTGAAGAGATGAATGGAAATGCGTGGAACGATATTGAAGTCTTAACCAACTATGGTTACAAAAAGTTGGATACTTCTTTTAATTCTCCAGAACATGCCAAAAACATTATCAAGAAGATGATGGCGATAGGAAATGCTATTTTGAATGAAGCTGATCCAACCTTAGATAGTTTTATTGGCACAGGGCTTCGTTTAACAGCATCTATTTATCCAGTGATTGATGAAGATGTTGGCGTCACTTTCTCTTTGCGTAAGCTAGCTGGCAAAGAGATTAGTGTGAGGGACTTAGTTGAAAAGTATGACAGTTATTCTTATGAAGAAATAGACTTTATAGAAACTTGTTTGAAACATGGGGTGAGCGTTCTATTTGGTGGAGCAACTTCATCTGGTAAAACAAGTGATATGCAGACTATTGTGAAAAGAGTGACTGAAGATGGTAAATTAAGAGCTTTTTGTATCGAGGAGAATACGAGAGAGCTAGATTTTATCCATAAGAACAGAGATGGTAAAATCCTTAGCCGAGTCATTCATACTAAGACAGTTGAGAGTAAAAATACCGATAAATTGAAAGTAGATAGCGATCTCTTAGTAAAGACTTCTTTACGGTATCACCCAGACATAATTATCCCTGCTGAAATGCGTGGAGGTGAAGCACTAAGTGCTGTGGAATCAGCTTTAACAGGACATACAATAGTGTCATCAGCACACATTCAAAGTGTGACAAAAGCATATGAGCGTCTGCTCATGCTATGTCAAAAGGCCAATCAATCTATTTCTGAAGATATGTTAATGTCAATCATTGTTGAAGCCATACCGATTGTGGTTTTTAAAAAATATTTTAAAGAAGATCGCTCTAGACGATGTTTAAAAATCTTTGAAGCAACAGGCTATAACAAAGATAAGAAAAAGATCGAAGGACAAATTCTTTATAAATTTGTCCGGAAGGAAATAGATGAGGATGGAAAAGTATTAGGGGATCATGCTAAGATTAACCCTCCAAGTTTTAAACTTTGCCAGAAATTCTATGAAAATGGCTGCCCTTTAGAAGAAGTCAATCAATTTAATTCTTCTTTTTCAGTGTCTTTAACTGATGATTATGTTGAAGATTTTATAGATATTACTACTAAGGAGGAGGATAGATGAGTAGGTTAAAACAGCGTCGCAGTCGTAAAAGAAAAAATAAGGTGCTTAAACATAGAGAAGGTTTTATTGCTACTAAGAAAAAAGAGATTTTAGCTAGTTTAGAAATTATGGCTAAAATTAACTATAATGTCAGTTTAAAACAAGTAAAATGGATATTAATTTTAGCCAGTATAATAGGTTTTAGTCTTGGTTTATTGGTTAAAAATCTTTATTTAGCCATTACCTTTGGCTGTTTTTTTCCATATTTTTTTGTAGAGTGGCTTAAAATACAGAAATCTTCCATTCAATCTATGTTAGATGGCCAAGCAATTAAATATGCTAATTTGATTAAGAATAGTTACATTGCTACTAATCAGATTAAATCAGCAATTGAGCAAAATATTCCTTTATTTGAAGAACCAATTAAAACTTTGTTTGAAAAGTGGATAGAAGATGTTGAACTGTTTAACTATTCTTATCAAGAAGCTTTTGAACGAATGCACAAGAATTTTACAAGTAAGAGCTTGAAAGATTTTACAGATCAGTTGATTATGTGTGATAAAGATAGAACTTATCTTAGCAGTTTGGAAGCAACTATTTCTCAACTGAACGATAGAAGAGCTTTTATGGCAAGATGGGAAAATAAGAAGAAAGATATGCTAAGAAAATATTATTTTCTTGCCGGAATAATGGTGGGTTTAACCATATTCATCATGTTTGCCTATGGCGAAATCGCTGAAGTATTCTTACAGACAGATTTTTCAAAAATTGTTATTGCCATTTACAGCTTAGTAATTTTGGCTTCTACAGCTTATGTCTTAAGACAAGTTAATAATATTGAACTATAATTAGGAGGCTATGATGTTAGATTATAGAGTCTCATTCTTTCTTTTTACTCTCATTAGCTTTCTATTACTTTACCAAGTGGCTTATATAGCTTTTGGTATAGAAGATAGTAAGAGTAAAAAACTTTATAAAAAAGCAAGAATTTATAGAATTAAGCCTAAAAATTTTTCTTATATTTTGGCACCATATATTATCTTGCCTGAGTATAAACGTCTACAATTACAAAAATCTATAGATAGCTTAGGCTTTAAAGAAAAGCTTACTATTGAGCAATACTATTCAGAAGTAATTGTAAAATCACTGCCATATTACTTTGCTACTGGAGCAATTTTTTTCTTAACTGGTTTACCTCAAGAATTAGGCGTAGGTGTCCTATCTTATAGCCTATATACCACTCAAAAACTTTATATGAGATTACCAAGAGCTTTACAAGTAAGACGCTTAAAAATTGAAGAAGAAGCACCGAGTTTAATTAGACATTTTCTAGTTGCTTTAAAGTCGAATTTTGATATTGAAGAGCATTTCAGAGCATATTTACCTTTTGCCAAATATCTGAAAACAGATATTGAAATTTTATTGACAGACATGGCAACAACAAGGCATGACATTAGTAATGAAATTTATGCTTTAGATAGATTTAGTGAACGATGTAATACCCCTATCATCACTGATTTTGTGGCTGGGTTAATTAACACTAGTCAGGGCAGAAGCCAGGAAACGTATTTTATGATGCTAGAGCAAGAAATAAAGGTCTTGGCTTTAGATAACATGATGAGAAAAAATCAAAAGATTGATGGCAAAATCAGACGTGTATTCTATATTTTAGTCGTTAACTTTATGTTTTTCCTTTTCAGTTGTATTGGAAGTTACATTGTAACAACCTTGACTACATTATAAAAAACAGCAAGCAAATGTAATACAGTAGCTTTACATTTGCTTGCTATTGTAATACACTGAAAGAAAAAAGGGGGAATAGACTATGGCACAAATTAGTATAAGAGTGGATGATGAAGTCAAACAAAATGCAGAACAAGTGTGTGAAGAGATTGGTATGTCTATATCTACAGCGATTAATATTTATCTCAAAAGGTTAGGTAGAGAAGGACGTATTCCTTTTGAAGTCAAGGCAGATCGACCAAATAAAGAAACCATTGAAGCGATGGAAGATGTCTTACATGGAAGAAATCTAGGTAAGACATTTACTTCTGTTGAAGAATTAATGGAGGATTTGAATGCTGAAGATTAGGTATGCTAAGTCTTTTAAAAAAGATTATAAGCGAATCATTAAACGTGGCTATGATGCAGCTTTACTTAAGATAGTTTTAGAACAACTTGTGCAAGAGAAATCACTCCCGGAAAGCTATAAAGATCATCAATTAAGTGGCAAGTATGCCAAATTTAGAGAGTGTCATATCACACCGGATTGGCTTTTAATTTATCAGATTAATAATCATGAATTGATATTAACTTTGATGCGAACAGGGACACATAGTGATTTATTTTAGAGATATTGTAGGACGATGGATTAATTTCTATCGTCCTTTTTATATAACTATAAGGATAATGAGCAAAAAGCTTGTTATCCTTTTTTATTGTCCTAGATATGACAGTAAACTGTCCTTATTAAAAAAAGAGAGAGGAGGAAAAATAATGTTACAACGTTTGAGTAATTTCTTAAGTGCTGTTGTGATGAGTTATTATTACACCTTACTTCCGGTATTAACCAGTGAAGTCGGTGCAGATGAATTCAACGATGGTGGCTCTAGCAACTGGGTAAGAAATATGGCAATTGGCTTTGCTATAGCAGGAGTTATTTTTGGTTTAGCCAAAATATTCATACCTGAACTTGTCGATGCATGGAAAGCAAAAATTTTATCATTCTTTTAAGGGACTTTTAATTGATGGTAGAAAGATAAAAGGCTACTATAATTGTATAGTAGCCTTTTATCAGATACCTATAAGGAGGAAAAGCAATGAATTTAGAAGAATTATTAGAAAATGATTGTGTTATGGCTTGCCTTTTTGAAAATGCCAAGAA
>CALIQN010000078.1 GCA_938044045.1 uncultured Peptococcaceae bacterium | reverse complement strand
ATATATTCTTGCTCATGGAAATCAAAATGTTATTCTTTGTGAAAGAGGGATTAGAACTTTTGAAACCAAGACAAGAAATACCCTCGATATTTCAGCGATACCAATGATGAGAGAACTCACCCACTTACCAATCATTATTGATCCAAGTCATGCTGCGGGGATTAAAAGACTGGTGCGTCCACTTTCTATGGCAGCCATGGCAGCAGGCTGTGATGGGCTTATGATAGAAGTACACAATGATCCTCAAAACGCCCTTTGTGATGGGCCACAAGCACTAGAGCCGGATGTCTTTATGGAACTGATGAAAGATTTAAGAAAATTAGGCGAGGGACTGGCAAAAATAGGAGAGTAAAATGAAAGTTGCAGTGATTGGTCTAGGACTGATGGGAGGCTCTTTTTTAAAAGCAAGCCAAGGGTTTGAGGTAGACTTATACATCAGTGATTTAAGAGAAGAAGCCATGCGTCTTGCCCAAGAGACCTATAGGGCAAAGTGGCTTAGTGAGGCGGTCTTGGGGGAGATAGATTTATTTTTGATTTGCTTAAAGCCAAAAGAGGCCATCAATTGGGTCTTGGTACATCAAGATAGGCTAAAAAAAGGGGCGATAATAAGCGATATCTGTGGGGTCAAGCTTCCTTTGGAGCAAGCTTTGAAAGCCTCTCTTGAAGCAGCAGGGCTAATCTATGCGCCCATCCACCCTATGGCAGGGCGTGAGGTTGGTGGATATGAAAATAGTAGAGAAAGTCTTTACCAAGGGGCTTATCTGATTGTCTCTGAAGTCTTTTGGGACAAGGTGCTTAGTGAAACGAAGTGGCGTGCTTATTTTGATTATCTGGGCTTTAAGGGCTATAAAGTGGCGACAAGCCAAAGGCATGATGAGATGATTGCCTACACTTCTCAGCTCGCGCATCTTGTTTCCAATGCCTTTGCCAGCTCACCCCAAGCCCTCGACCATCAAGGCTATTCTGCCGATAGTCTCAAGGATTTGACAAGGGTTGCCACGATGGATACCAAAATGTGGACAGAGTTATTTTTGCTCAATAAGGACAATCTTGTGAGGGAAATGACGTGTATCATTGAAAGATTAGAAGAGATGAAACAAGCCATTCAAGATGAGGATGGTGCCAGTTTAAAAGCCTTACTAGATGAAGGCGTTGAGAAAAAAGGAAAAATGTATGCAAAATAGAGACCTACTTATCCAAACCCAAACACCCTATCATGTGATTATCAGCCAAAATGATTTTTTTGATTTTGTCTGTTATCTTGACTACCCTTTATCAACACGTTTTGTTCTTGTCAGTGATGATAAAGTGGCACCACTTTACTTGGATGATTTAAAAAAAGCGCTCCAAGCAGCAGGCTACAGTGTTTTAGAGTGGATAATGCCTCATGGTGAGGAAAATAAATCTCAAGAGACTTACTTTGCCCTTTTGGACTTTTTGGCAAAGGAAACCATCACTCGAAGTGACGTACTCATTGCCCTAGGTGGTGGCGTTGTCGGCGACTTGACAGGTTTTGTTGCCGCAACGTATTTGCGTGGGATTGATTTTATCGGGATACCGACGACCTTGCTATCTATGGTGGATTCTTCTGTAGGGGGAAAAACAGGGATTAACCTCAGTCGAGGTAAAAATCTTTGTGGTGCCTTTAAGCAACCAAGGTTAGTCTATTGTTTGGTGCCGACCTTAGAGAGTTTGGAAGAGATGTATTTCCAAGAGGGACTGGCAGAAGTGGTGAAATATGCTTTTATCGGTGAAAAATGGCTCTATGCCCTATTAAAAGAAGAAACCATCACCAAAGATAGTCCAAACTTGGTTAGCTTGATTGAGCGTGCCATTGCCATGAAGGCAAAAATTGTCCAAGAGGATGAGTTTGAAACCGGCAAACGAAAGCTTTTAAATTTTGGTCATACCTTTGCTCATGGGATAGAAAAGGCAAGTGGCTATACCTATCGTCATGGCAAGGCAGTGGCGATTGGGATGAAGCTCATAATGGAAGGGGCATTGCAGAAGGATTTGGTGCCTAAAAGTGTCGTGGAGGATTTAAACTTGATTTTAAAGCAACAAGGCTTGGATTTTTCTTGGACAGAGGGACAGGAAAAAATCGTGTATTATGCTCTATCAGATAAAAAACGGATGGGGGATAAGATTACCTTGGTGTTGGCCAATGAAAATGGTGGTTTTTTACATGACGTAGAAGTGGCGAATTTAGGCGAGTTTTTACCATTATAAGGAGAAAGTATGAAGATTTTACCGAGAAAATTAAGTGGCGAAGTAAGGGCAATAGGCGCCAAGGCACATGCCCATCGCGTGCTTTTGGCAAGTGCTTTGGCCAAGGGCGAGACCAAAATTTTTGGTCTGACCTATTCTGAAGATGTCTTGGCAACGATTAATACCCTAAAAGCCCTAGGGGTATCCATCATGCAAGAGGAAGACGGCCTAAAGATTTTAGGTAAAACAAGGCAAGCTTATGCCAGTATTGATGTTGGCGAGTCAGGCACGACCTTGAGATTGATTTTGCCGATTTTGGGACAATTTGCCGATAAGGTCAGTATCACTGCCCATGGTAGACTACCCCAAAGACCTCTTGATGCCCTTATTGATGCTCTAAAACAAGGTGGGGTACAGTTTAGCCAAGATAGGGTACCGTGTGAGGTTTGGGGTGAGTTTCAAAAAGGCTCTTATGCCTTACCGGGCAATATCAGTAGTCAGTATTTTTCAGGACTACTTTTAGCCGGTGGTGCGATGGGAGAAATCGAAGTCATGGCAACAACTCCCCTTGAGTCCAAGAGCTATGTTGATTTGACCATTGCTGTCTTAGAGGCTTTTCAAGCTAAGGTAAAAGAAGAGGTCGGGCATTATTATGTGAGGAGTCAAGGCTTAAAAAGTCCAGGGGAAGTGACCATTGAGGGCGATTGGTCAAATCTTGCCCCTTGGCTTTGTGCCGGTGCCTTAGGTGGAGAAGGTATCCATGCTAAGGGGGCGAGCTTGGACTCCTTACAGGGTGATAAGGCAATAGTTGAGATTTTAAAGGCTTATGGGGCAAAGGTCAATGTGAATAAGGATGGTATCTTGGTGGCAAAAGGGGAAGCCAGACCCCTATCCCTTGATATGTCTAATATTCCTGATTTGTTGCCTGTACTGGCGATTTTGGCCTGTGGGGCAAAGGGCGAAAGCCTATTTTACAATGCCAAACGCTTGCGTTATAAAGAGACCGATCGACTGGAGCGTGTGGCGAGCTTGGTGCGTGCCCTTGGGACAAAAGTCAGCCTCAGTGAAGATAGCATGAGGATAGCGGGCAAGGGTTACCTAGATGGTGGCGATATTTCAGCCGTTGGTGACCATCGTTTGGTGATGGCAGGTGCTTTGGCAAGTTGTTTGGCAAAAGAAGCCATTAACCTCGAGGGCAAAGAGGCGATAGGAAAGTCTTATCCAGACTTTTTTGAGACCTTTAGGCAGTTAGGAGGGCAGATTGATGAGTTCTAGTTTTGGGGAAAAATTGAAAGTCACGATTTTTGGCGCCTCTCATGGGAGCCATATTGGTGTGGTGCTTGAGGGACTGGATGCTGGAGAAGTGATAGATCAAGAGGCACTTGCCCAATTTATGCAAAGGCGAGCACCTAAAAAAAACATGCTTAGCACCCAACGTCGGGAAGCCGATACCGTCACCTTTGTTTCCGGTGTTTTAGACGATAAGACAAGTGGTTCACCCCTTTGTGCCTTGATACAAAACACCGATGCCCATTCAAAGGATTATGCCAATTTAGAGGATGTGCCACGGCCATCTCATGCTGACTATACAGCAAGGTTGCGTTTTGGTGAGGCTGTTGACCTAAGAGGAGGAGGACATTTTTCCGGACGCTTAACTGCTCCTCTTTGTATTGCCGGAGGGATTGCCTTGCAACTTTTGGCAAGAAAGGGTATTGAGATTTACGCCCATTTAAAAAGCGTAGGTGAGGTAGAGGATAGCCCTTTAGATGTCTTAACGCCTGACATTCATTTATTAAAAGTGGCACAAGGGCGAGCAGTGCCGATGGTCTCAGAGGCTAGGGCAAGGGAAGCTGAAGCCTTGATAAAAACCCTACGCCAAGAGGGGGATTCGGTAGGTGGGGTGATTGAGTGTTTTGCCTTAGGCTTTCCTAGGGGAAAGGGCAATCCTTTGTTTGACAGTATTGAGAGCAATTTGGCAAAGGTCTTGTTTGGCGTCTCTGGTGTTAAGGGGGTTTCCTTTGGCAGTGGCTTTGATGGTGTAAGGCATAGGGGAAGCGAGGAAAATGACCCTTTTAGTGTGGACGCTCAAGGTCAAATTATCACCAAAAAGAACAACAGCGGGGGTATCCAAGGTGGGATTAGCAATGGCATGCCGATTTATTTTCAAGTGGCAATGAAACCGACCCCATCCATTGCTAAAATTCAAGAAAGTATCTCACTTTCAAAAAATATACCAACGGATTTAAGGATACAAGGCAGACATGATCCTTGTATTGCGATTAGGGCGATACCTGTCATTGAGGCAGTTTGTGCCTTGGTGCTGTTAGAGTTTTTATTATAAGCTGATAGAGAAAGGGAGTATCATCATGAGTCTAAAAAATAGCCGTAAGAAAATTGATGCTATAGATGAAAAATTAATCAAAAATTTTGTAGAACGTATGCAGGTGGCCATAGAAATCGCAGAGGCCAAAAAGGCGAGCAATCAACCTATCTTGGATGAAAGTAGAGAAAGAGATATTTTAGATAAGATTACAGAAGAAGTTGAGCCACCACTAGATACCTATGCTAGAAAGTTTTATCGTGAAATTTTTGCCTTAAATCGTGCTTATCAAGGGCAGATGATTTATGGTGAGTCGCCTTATGTAGAAACCTTAAGAAAGGCTGTCAAAGAGGGTAAGCTTAAGCTCAATCAAAGGGCTAAGGTGGCTTGTCCTGGAATTTTAGGTAGTAATACGCAAGAAGCTTGTGATAAAATGATACAAATGGCGCAAATTATGTATGTTAATAATTTTAGTGCTGTCTTTGACGCTGTTGAACAAGGCCTTTGTGAGTATGGTGTTTTGCCACTAGAAAATAGTGCCAATGGCTCAGTTAAAGAGGTCTATGATCTTTTAGAAAAAAAGGATTGCCATATCGTGCGTGCAACTAAGCAATGGATAGGACATAACCTATGTGCAAAAAAAGGCACTAAGCTTGAAAATCTCACAAAGATTTATTCTCATCCTCAAGCCCTTGCCCAAGCGAGTAAGTGGTTGAGTCAGTTAAAAAATGTTGAACTCTGTCCTATGGAAAATACAGCAACGGCAGCAAAATTTGTCGCAAATAGTGAGGATGATACCATCGCTTGTGTGTGTTCTGCTAACTGTGCCAAACTCTATCATTTGGAAAATTTAGCAGAAAAAATTCAAAACAGTGATAATAACTACACACGCTTTATTTGTATCAGCAAAAATCTCGATGTCTACCATGGTGCCAATAAAATTAGTCTAATTACCACTGCCAATCATTTTCCAGGTGGACTTGGGGCCATCTTGTCACGCTTTTCTTCTTTAGGGCTTAACCTCACCAAGCTTGAGAGTAGACCGATTGTAGGGCGTGATTTTGAATTTATCTTTTACCTTGACTTTGAAGCGAGCTTGGCAGAGCCTTCTGTTAGAGCTTTGTTGGCAGAATTACATGATAGTCAGGAGGGCTTTACCTTACTAGGTAATTATATTGAATATTAGGAGGGACGCTTATGGCGTTTGGACTCTTGGGAGAGAAATTGGGGCATAGTTATTCTGTAAAAGTACATCATGCTTTAGGCAATCAAACTTATGAGTTGTTTGAAAAAAAAGAATCTGAGTTGGGGGAGTTTTTAAAAACAGATACGCTTAAGGGCTTTAATGTGACTATCCCCTATAAAGAAAAAGTTATTGCCTATCTTGATGGCATTTCTGAGGAAGCCAAGGCAATTGGTGCCGTCAATACAGTGGTAAAACAAGAGGGTAAATGGCTAGGCTATAATACAGACTATTATGGTTTTTTGTATCTCTTAAAACGCAAGAAAGTTGCCATTTCTTCCTTTCATTTTCTTGTGTTGGGTGATGGGGCAACGTCTAAGACTGTCTGTGCTGCGCTAAAGGCTAAGGGTGCTGGTAGGATAAGTGTCCTTTCAAGAAAAAAAGCGCCTTTTTATCAAGACATTGCAGATTTTTATCAAGATACTGACTACATCATTAATACCACTTCTGTTGGGATGTACCCTCATACAGATTGTAGTTTGATTTCTCTTTCGGGATTTAAGCGTCTAAAAGGCGTTTTTGATGTGATTTATAACCCACTTCGTACGAAGCTTTTACTAGAAGCAGAGGAAAGAGGCTTAGTCTATAGTGATGGACTCCCTATGCTCATCGCTCAAGCTTTTTATGCAGATGAGATATTTTTTAAACGAAAGAATGCTGTGGAAAAGCTTGAGGCAATCATTAGTGAAATTAGGCGAGACAAGGAAAATATTATCTTAATCGGCATGCCTGGGGTAGGTAAGACTACCTTGGGCAAGGCTTTGGCAAAGGTCTTAAAAAGACCATTTTATGATAGTGATGTGCTTTTAAGGGAAAAAATAGGAGACCTTTCGGCTTATATCAAAGAAGAGGGTGAGACTAAATTTCGTCAAGAAGAGACAGCTATCTTAGAAAGCTTGGGCAAGGAGACAGGGATGGTGATTGCTACAGGTGGTGGTGTGATTACCAGACAAGAAAATTACAATCATCTCAGACAAAATGGTAGAATTTATCAACTGGATAAGGCACTCTCTCATCTTGCAACAAAGAATAGACCTTTTTCCCAAGGTGGCTTTCAGTCCATACGTCGCTTATATGATATGCGCAGTCGACATTATCAGGCTTTTCGTCAAGTCTATGTTCGCCATAGAACAAAAGAAAAAACTGTGCGTGCCATTTTGGAGGATTTTTATGAAAATAGCAGTTATTAATGGTCCGAACTTAAATCTTTTGGGTTTGCGTGAACCACACTTGTATGGGCATCAAACCTATGATGGCTTGTGTCAGTTACTTCAAGAGGAAGCAAAAAAGAAAGGTTTGGACTTAGAAATTTACCAAAGTAACCACGAAGGGGCATTGGTAGACTATATCCAAGGTTTATACCAAAAGGCAGATGGGATTATCATCAATCCAGCAGCCTATACGCATACCTCCATTGCTATTTTAGATGCCCTAAAGGCGATTGATCTGCCTGTTGTGGAAGTGCATTTGACTGATATTGCTCAACGAGAGGATTATCGCAAGCACTCTTATGTTAGTGAAGTTTCCCTCAAGACAATTACTGGAAAAGGTATCCAAGGGTATTTTTTGGCTTTGGAAGAACTGATAAGGGAGATAGCATCTGATGAAACTGATTTATAAGGGAAAGTTTGAGGATTATGATAGTCTTCCCAAAGCAGATTTGCCAAAAAATGCCATAAAATTTGATGAGCCAGAGACCATTGAAGGGATTGTCCAAGAAGCCAAGCGGTATTTTGTTCCCCTTTTAGTCATCATAGGGGACGTAATCATCTTTAAGTGGATTTTTATGCAGACCTTTAGTTTGGATTTTTTGGGGCTTGCTTTAGGGCTATTTTTGACCTTGCCTTTTCTTGTGGTACATGAACTTTTACATGCCCTTTCTTTCCCTCTAAAGACAGAGGTATACCTTTATCAAGCCTTAAAAAAAGGTGTGCTTTTTGTGACTTCGACAGCCCCTTTAAAAAAGTCTAGATTTATTATTATGAGTTTGTTGCCTATGGTGGTCTTAGGCTTAATACCACTTTTTTGGTGGATTTTTATCTTAGATAGCTTTTATTCTAGCCTCGTGCTTGGACTTAGTGTACCAATGCTTTTAGGTGGTGCAGGAGATTTATATAATGTCGTTAATACCTTGTGTCAAGTACCAAGAGGTGCTTTTATACAATTGTCAGGTATCAATAGTTATTGGTATCTAGAGGAAAAAGAAGAATGTTAGTGATAAAATGTGCAAAATGTCACCAAAAAATTTGGAAATATGATAAAATAGGCAAAGGGGAAGTTTTGCGCTGTCACAAAGACAGAATCACAAATGTGTATAGTGAGGTCGACTTTGATGGGCATAAAATTCATTGTCCCAATTGTAATCTTCCCTTAGGAATTGATCGGGGTAGTTTTTATAAAATGGACCCCAAAGCGTTTAAATATAAGGGGACAAAGCGTCCGAAGTAATGTCGTGAAGGAGAGATGTAGAGATGAAAAACATTTTAATTCCAGTAGATGGTTCGCAAACTTCATTAAATGCTGCAAAAGAGGGTTTAAAACTGGTAGAAGCCTTTGGCTGTGAGGCAACTTTATTGTACATTCTTTCTCAAAAAGTAGAGGATGAGGGTGTACATCCTGGTAACATTTGGGGTGGCAATCCAGTCGCAACAACAGAAGCTGATGGTTATGCTATGCTTGAAAAGTTCAAAGATACCTTTGGTGACTTTAAAGATAAGGTTAAAACAGAGGTGATTTTAGGTACCCCGACCATCGGCTTAGAAGAGTACTTAAAGCAAAATGAACAATATGACTTTTTGATTATGGGTAGCCACGGTTTGGGTGATGCCTTAAAACGTTTCCTTATCGGCAGTACAACACAAAAGATTCTTTCAAAGGTGCATATTCCTACCCTTGTGGTACGTTAAAGGAGCCTAGCATATGCTAGGCTTTTTTTGTTTGCTTAAAACCTCGGGGTAAGTGTCGCAAAAGCTTGCGAAAATAATACGACCTAGGGTAAAATGGGGATAAAAAGAGGGAAAAAGGGGGGAAATTGCGTGAGAGGAAAAACAAAATATTGGCTAAAAAAGACAAAAATCGTGTGGATCCCTTTTTTATTATGGTTTATTTTTGCACTAGTGTTGATGGTTGCCATAAATTATTGGACCAGTATGCCAGATGGTGAGTTTTCAAAAGCTGAAGATGTTGTGACGGAGAAGTTCTCTACAAGAAAACTAGAAAATCTGAGCGTATATAGTAAGGGATTGGATATAGAACTTGGCATGAGTGACACGAGGAGAGATATTGCCATCAGTGTCATTGGTGGCTCGGACAATGGTGGAGAAGTTTTTTGTGAGCTTGTAAAGGATACCTTAGTAGTAGAGGCACGTAAGCTTAAAAAAAGGGCGAAGCTTAGAATTATACTCCCACAAAGTAAGCTGAATCTCACAGAGATAAAGACAGACTTTGCAAATTTAGATATTCGTGACTTTCGTGCAGGTAGTATCACTATTGATATGACGGGCTATGATGCACGCTTGGAAAAGGTTAAAACTGATCGTTTAGAGATACAAGGACAACAGACCAACTTGCGTCTGAAAAATAATCTTATTGGCAGCGCTTATCTAGATAGTCCTAGTGGCAATTTTGATTTTAGAGACAATGCTATCGAACTCTTACGTGCAGAATGTGGTGGTAGTGCTTTTTTATATGATAGACTGTGGCACGGACAATGGTATGTCCATGCAGGTAGAGACATTGATGCCATTTCACGGTGGATTCCTTACAATACAATGTTAGAATTAAGAAATTATGGCAGAGGTGATGTCGGGGTCTTATACCAAGGCAAGTGGCAAGAAGCAACAGTTTTGGAAAATACAACAAAAAGTTATTTGGCAATTCGAGGCAGACCAAAGAATAATCTCACATTAATTAGTGAAGAGGGTAAAATTTTAATAGAAAAGCGTATGCGAAAAACAGTGATACCAGCCTTTGATGAAAACTAAGGTTTGGTGAGTTTTTTTGCAGTATGGAGGATGTGGCAATATGTATGAGTTGCTCTATTTTCTCATTGCATTGATCTCTTGTGTTATTGGTGCTTTAGGCGGTATAGGTGGCGGAATTATTATCAAGCCGACAGTGGACTTACTAGGACAGTATTCTTTGATGAATATTGGACTTTTAGCGAGCAGTACAGTTTTGGCGATGACAGTGG
>CALIQN010000077.1 GCA_938044045.1 uncultured Peptococcaceae bacterium | reverse complement strand
CAACAACCAAATCATGATATTCCATGACAAAATGACCTATTGCCTGAAAAAAATGTTTTTCATGATAGATGCCATTACGAAGCACAAAAGAAATAACTGAAACAATCAATGGCACGCCAAGCAAGACCGCAGCCCAAACAAGAAAATTATGCTTTTGGTAAGGAATGCGTTCCCGATCAAAGTAATCTCTTGAAAAATACAAGAGGGCAACAAAAGCCAGATAGAGCACTATAGAGCGTATATTGAGATTATTGGGAATAAAGACAAAGGCACCAAGGGCAAAGAGAACGAGCATTGCCCACCAGGCACTTTTTAGGCGATGGCGTATCCCTCTAGAAAAGGCAAACATAAAGACCCCGATAAAGAAGTAAATACTCCTTATCCAAAAATCCATCTGCCAATAGACTAAATCCGTCACCTCAGAAAATCTTTCCCCATATTCAGGTAAGACTGCACCAACGAGGAAAATGATACTAATCAAGCTACAAGAATAATACAGTCCCTTGATAATGAGATCCCCACTAAACCCTGTATCTTGATGAAGCAAAAGCTTAGAACGCACTAAGCCCCAAAGCATTCCCAGCATCCCAATGACCCAAGGAACGATGTAATAGATTAAACGATAAAGCAAGATACTTGCAGCGAGACTTGTCGTATTGTAACCAAAATGTCCTAAAATCAAGACACACATCAGCTCAAAAGATCCCAGACCCCCAGGTAAAAACGACATCATTCCCACAATCATCGCTACAATATAAGTACAAATCGCAATAGGATAGGTAATTTCTGGATTGTAGAGTCTCAATAAGTAACCAAAAAACATGCTTGCGCCCAACCATTCAACGCTGGAAATCACCAATAAGATGAAACGCTGAGAGAGGCTCTTAACACTAAAAATATTTCTTACAATCGGTAAATCTGAAAAAAACGGGATATATTGCCCAAAAAGAAAGAATGGCACATATAACCCAACCAACATCAATAAATAAAAAAAGTGAAACTTTGTCAAAAAAGGACTTAGGACAAGCATTAAAAAAGCTAGCCCTAGGCTTGTCGCCGCCCAGATACTAACCGAAACATCAAAACTTTTTTCCTTTTCTACTCCGGCATCCTGATACATCTTGACACGTACCGTACCACCAGATAAGCCACCAAGGCCAATTAAATTATTGAAAGCTGCACTAATCCAACCAATTTTAAAAATTGTCTTTGGGGAAAGGTTCAACTCAAAGAACTTTGCCATAATAAAGTCATAGGAAATAATAAGCATAAAGGCAGACAATCCCATGACTAAAATCGCTCCACGCTCCCAGTCACTCAACCTATTCAAAAGCCCAAAAAGCTCTCTGATATTAATATGGCGAAATTCTTTGTAGAGCAAGAAAGCAACTACCGAAATAATCACCAATTTCACTGCACTGGAGATAATTTTATTTTTTCCAAGGCTCATGTCAGCTCCCCCTTTCATCTTCTCTAATTGATTAATTATAACAAGAGTACCTTTTCTTGACAATAAAAAAAACCACTAGACCTGCGTCTAGCGGTTGGTTAAAAACTTCATGAGATTGGCTTTAATAGCAGCAAAGTAAAGAATTTGTGCAAAGATGACAGATAAGCCCCCTTGAATACAGTTTGCACCAACAGAGCCTAAGGCAGCCCAGCCATAGGAGAGTATTGTTGCTTCTGCTACAAAATAGCCAAAGACCATAAGCACTGCACCTAAAAGGCAAACTACTGGTGCTAAAATCTTCTTCCTTTTAAAGGAGTCAAATAAAAAACCTACCAAAAAGCCTTCAAGACCCTTGACGACTAAGGTGATAAGGGCATATTGCATATAACCCCCGATAACGTCCGCCAGTGCAGAGCCCAAGCCCCCACAGATAGCACCATAACGCTTACCAAACAGAAGGGCGATGAACATAATCATCGTATCTCCTATATTGACATAGCCCCCTGTTGCTGGTATTGGCACTCTAATTGCTAGGGTTGCCACAGTGACAAGCGCAATAAAAAGTGCTAATAAGGTCAATTCTTTTGTTTTATTCATGATCCTCTAACCAATCCTTCCTTAGTTATGCCCCCTAGCATAAAACAAAACCACCTTTGACCATAGTGTCAGATTGCTCTATTTTTTTATAATCAGATTTTCTTGTTTCTACCTCAAAAATACCAAGCCCCTAATCTTGTCTAGGTTAGGGGCTTGTGCTATAGTGAAACTGTTATTTTATTCTATTATTCTAGGAGGTTTTTATGCAATCTTCATCACAGGCTTCACCTTCATTTTTAGTCAAACTTTTTCCTATTTTTGGTAGGAAAAATGTTGACTGGCGTACAGAAGTCTTAGCCGGACTCACCACCTTTATTACCATGGCTTACATTATTGCTGTCAACCCAGATATTTTAGGGGCGACAGGTATGGATAAGGGTGCTTTGGTCACTGCGACTTGTCTAGCAGCCGCTATCGGTTGTTTTGTCATGGGCTTTGTGGCAGACTTACCTTTTGCCTTAGCTTCCGGTATGGGACTCAATGCCTTTTTTGCTTTTAGTGTCGTTCTCCAACGTGGTATTCCTTGGGAAATTGCACTTACTGCTGTCTTTTGTGAAGGTCTTATCTTTATTTTACTTACGCTCTTTAAAGTCAGAGAGGCTGTCGTCAATGCTATCCCTATCAATATGAAACATGCTGTCACAGGCGGGATTGGCGTTTTTATCGCTTTTATCGGCTTAAAGGGTACTGGACTCATTGTTGCCAATGAAGCCACCCTTGTTTCCCTAGGCTCTATCAACGTTGCGATTATTATTTCTTTTGTTGGTCTTATTTGTATCGCTGTGGCCGCCAAAAAAGGGATTAAGGGTGCTATCCTTATCGGTATGGCAGTGAGTACCATCCTTGCTTGGACTTATGCCTTTATCAATCCGGAACATGCTAGCGAGCTACTTATTTTTCTTCCTGAAGGCATCTTCCGTTTTGATTCTATTTCACCAATTGCGATGAAAATGGACTTTTCCATCTTTTCTCATCCAGAAAAATTGGCAAGTTTCCTTGTTGTCTTAGTCACCTTCCTCTTTGTCGACTTTTTTGATACCGTTGGTACCTTAGTCGGTGTTTCTTCTAAAGTTGGTATGCTAGACGAAAAAGGTAATGTCCCTCGTGTTGGTCGAGCACTTTTCAGTGATGCGATTGCCACCACTGCCGGTGCTATGCTTGGGGTTTCTACCGTCACTACCTTTGTGGAAAGCTCTGCTGGGGTCAACAGTGGTGGTCGTACCGGCTACACTGCCCTTACCACAGGCGTCCTCTTCCTTGTCGCAATGTTTTTTGCCCCTATTTTTATTGCCATTCCAGGCTGTGCAACAGCGCCTGCCCTTATTTATGTCGGCTACCTCATGCTTACTTCAATCACTAAAATTGACCTCGATGATATCACCGAAGGCTTGCCAGCATTTATTACTATTATTGCTATGGCACTCACCTACAGCATTGGTGATGGCTTAACCATCGGTGTCCTCTCTTATGTCTTTATCAATCTTTTTTATAATCTTATCGCTAAAAAAGAAGAAAGAAAACGCATCTCTTGGGTCATGCTACTCCTTTCTCTCCTCTTTATGGCAAAATTATTCTTCATCAAATCAAGTACACAAAAAAGCCACTAGTTATAAACTAGTGGCTTTTTGTATCGTAAATATGGGCAATATCTTCTGCCAAAATATCATAGGGTGCTTCAAACATCGGTATCGGTAAAAACTTAAATCGACTTTGACGGTGCAGTTTATCTATTCTTTCTTTGATTGCCGGATCCTCGCAAATGCCTTCCCTCAAATAACGATTTAAAAGCGGGTAGCTAAAGCCCAAGACTTCCTCATCTGTCCTTCCCGTCAAACCATCAGATGGGGCTTTGACCAAAAACTTTTCACTTAAACCCAAAGTCCTACCCAAGGCAATGACTTCCTCTGTAGTCAGTTGTCCCAGAGGAGAAAAGGCACCCGCCGTATCCCCATAAATTGTGGCATAACCTACCCAGTCTTCACTGAGATTGCTGGTATTAATCACCACAGCATCTAGGCTTTGCGCAAGGGCATAAAGCAAGGTCATTCTCACCCTCGGTGGCAGATTTAGCCTTGTTTGCTGACTCATTTCTTGGCACCATGTGCCCTCCACCTCACGCATCAGTGACCAATACGCATCAGTCACCCCTTTTATAGAAAGATCTTTTTGATGAATACCTAAAAAATCGCAAAGCTCTCTGGCATAGCTAATATCACTTTGTTCCCCATCTGGCATCATGACACCATAAACCCTCTCTTTGCCAATTGCTTTTGCCATCAGTCCAGCCACAACAGCGCTATCCTTACCACCAGAAATCCCAACAACTGCATTTTTGGCACCAATTGTCTCCATCTGTACTTTGACCCAATGAATTAACGCCTCACTGATGTTTTCCATCCATTTAACCCCCATTCTTTTCCTTACAGTATAGCATACTGTGTCAAGATTGATGCGTTTGAATTATTTTACGCTTACAAAAAAAATCAAGTTATTATTTCTAATTTTTACTTTTTCCGTTGTCAAACATCTTTTTTTGGGGTATCTTTATTAAGAAAGTTACTTATTCTTGCTTTGCTAACATGTTTTTCCTACTGAAAGGAGGTCCTTTAGATGAAACAGCATCGTTTTTGGGCATATGTCTCATTCTTCGCTATGGTCATGGTTTACATCACTGGACGTAATAAAAGTTAGTCAATCATTTTTGTAACCTTATTGTTTATGTATTAAAAATTTTATGTATTCACTAAAAAGGAGAGAAAATTCATGTTTGTAGAAAAAAAATTAGCTTATTTTGTTTGTGGTGTCGTTACTGGTTCTTTAGGTCTTAAGGCACTTCTTTCTGCCCCATCTAAAAAGGCTTGTGTCGAAGTCGCTGCCCTTGGTCTTCGTGTTAAAGATAATGTCCTTGGTATGGTTGATGGTGTCCAAGCTAATGTTGATGATGTCATCGCTGAAGCTAAGGCAGTTAACCAAGAAAAGAAAGATGCTAAAGCTTTCGTTGACGCCAACGAAGAAACTTCTGAAATTTAAGCCTCATGCAAATCTTAGTTAAACACGCCACTAAAGGACGTCTACGTATAAAAATCGTCAAAAAAGCTAGCCTAAGTTATGAGGAAATCGCTCAACTTCAAGTTGCCTTTCCTATTCTTAACGGCTTGAAAAAACTAAAATATTATAGCCATATCGGCGAGCTAGCACTGTACTATGATGTGCCTCAAACCAAAGAAGCCTTACTCCATGCCCTGAGCCAATTCCAATTTCAAGAAGAACTCAGCGATGAAGCAAAGACTTGTCTCACAGGAATTGAACTCAATGACGTCTATAAAAAACGTCTTTTTAGCAAAACATTTTTTCATTTTACCAAAAAAATACTTTTGCCAGCTTCTCTAAATTATGTGCTTGGTGTCTATGGTGCTATACCTTACTTGCTCAGTGGGCTAAAATCCCTTTACCAAAAGAGAATTGATGTTGCCCTCTTAGACGCTAGTGCGATTGGAATTTCTATCTTACGTAACGATATACCGACTGCTTCTAATATCATGTATCTCCTTGGGATTGGTGAACTTTTAGAAGAATGGACGCATAAAAAATCCATCGATGATCTTGCCAAAAATATGGCAATCAACGTCGATAATGTATGGTTGCGTCTAGAAACTGGAGAGGAAGTCCTCGTTCCACTTTCTTCTGTCAAAGAAAATGATGTCTTAGTCCTCCGCATGGGAGGATTAATCCCAATTGATGGGACGGTCCTTAGTGGAGAAGCCATGGTCAATCAGGCAACCCTCACAGGTGAAAGTATCCCTGTTGTCAAAAACAAAGGCAAGAGCGTTTATGCGGGTACTGTTGTTGAAGAAGGTGCCATTGATATTCTTGTGGATAAACCACTAGCTGAAAGTCGTTATGCACGTATCGTCAACATGATAGAAGAAAGTGAAAAACTAAAGAGCAATGTCCAATCTTCTGCTGAAAAACTCGCTGATAAATTGGTACCATTTAGCTTTTTAGGCGCTATCTTTGCCTTCCTTCTCACCCGTAATCTCAATAAAGCCCTAGCTTTCTTGATGGTCGACTTTTCTTGTGCCTTAAAGCTTGCGATTCCTCTTTCTGTTCTCTCAGCAATGAAAGAAGCAGCCAGCCATTCTATTGTCATCAAAGGCGGTAAATTCCTTGAGGCCTGTGCCGAAGCAGATACCATCGTCTTTGATAAGACAGGGACACTGACAAAGGCTAGCCCTGTTGTTCATGATGTTATTACCCTTGATGGTAATGATAAACGAGAAATGCTTCGTATTGCCGCTTGCTTAGAAGAGCACTTCCCACACTCTGTGGCACGTGCTGTTGTCAATCAAGCCAAGATAGAAGGGCTAACTCATGAAGAAATGCACTCCGAAGTGGAATATATTATCGCTCATGGGATTGCTTCCACTATTGACAACAAACGTGTCTTAATCGGTAGTTACCACTTCATCTTTGAAGATGAAGCCATTCCTGTCACAGAAGAGGAAGAGGCCATCTTGGCAGCTTTGCCCGCACATTTTTCTCATCTTTATATGGCTATTGATCATAAGCTTTCCGCCATCTTACTCATTGAAGATCCAATTCGAGAAGAAGCCCCTGCGATGATCAAAGCCCTTAAAGCTATGGGCATCCGCCCTGTAATGATGACAGGGGACAGCTACCGTACAGCAAAAGCTGTTGCAGAAGAGCTAGGCTTTGAAGAATTTTTTGCTGAAGTCTTACCTGAAGACAAGGCAAACTTTGTCCAAGCTGAAAAAGCTAAGAACAAAAAAGTCATCATGATTGGCGATGGCGTCAATGATTCCCCAGCACTTTCAGCAAGTGATGCTGGGATTGCTATGCAAGATAGCTCATCTTTGGCACGAGAAATCTCAGATATCACCATTTCTTCCAATGATTTGATGAGTCTGGTGACCTTAATTGAAATTGCTCGAAGCTTGATGAAGCGCATTAAATTCAACTATCATACCGTAACAGGTTTTAATGGTGGACTGATTGCCCTTGGCTTCTTCGCCCTTATCACCCCAGGTACCTCAGCCCTTTTACACAATGGCTCTACCCTTGTGTTGGCTTTAAATAGCATGACGCCACTTTTAAAAGAACGTTAAAAAAAGCACACTTCTTTGAAAACTCAAAGAAGTGTGCTTTTTTCTTTATCATACTGATGTGCTTGAAAAGTCGGGTGCTGTGGCGGTAGAAGCTTAAATTCATAAGTTTTAACATCCACCAAACCAAGCATTGCTTCACTTTGGTACAAGGTGTAGAGATGTTCTCCCGCCTCTTCCTTTGTATGAAAGCGACTGAAAACCTTTTCATAGTCCGCTTCCTTTAACCCCCCAGCAACAAAAGAAAAATTAGTCTTGACGGCACTAGGACAGTACAGTTTTATTTTAAGCTTTCGTGGGTCTTGTTTCATTTCTTCATACAAGCCCTCGGTCAAACTGGTCATAAAAAATTTGCTCGCTGAATACAAACTCGCTTGAGCGGTAAACTGATAACCCATACTAGAAGCCACATTAATAAGCGCAGCATTCGCCTGGGCATTTTGGACAAAAAGGTGAGATAGACTAGCTACCGACATCACATTGAGCTGAAGTAATTCTTCTAAGTCCTCTACTTTTAGATCTAGGCTTTTACCACGATAGCCTCTACCGGCAGAATTGATCCAAAGATGCACTGCTTTATCTCTCGTCCAATCAAAAAATGTCTTTAAATCCTCTTGTACCCTTAAATCCACAGCATAACTCAATACACTAAGGCTAGGATACAGGCTTAACAGCTCACCTCTAAGCGCTTCTAACGCCTCTTTTCGTCTAGCTGCCAAGATAAGGTTTTCACCTCTTTTAGCAAAAGCATAGGCAGCACCAAGGCCAATCCCACTGCTTGCACCTGTAATCACAACATATGACATAATGATTCTCCCCAAATAAAATAATCCCTACCTACTAACAGATAGGGATTATCCTAACATACTTTATTGCCTTTTTAAACCTATGGGAGGCAAGTACACTTACTTATTTAAGGTAACTTCCTTTGTTTGATGATTCCACTCGAGGGAAGTTTCCAAGCCAAGTTCTTTTAAGGCAACTTGAATATCTCTCAAAGGCAAGAGAATTCTTCCCTTTTCAAGGACGATCGGCGTACTTAGTGCCCGGTTTTTGCCATTGATTTCCATCATTTGCTTACCTAAGGTAAGTGATAGGCTATTACTTGCCTTATCAGTAGCATAGGTAAATTTAGCTGTCTTTGTCTTACTATCAAAGTCAACTTTAACCCCTAAAAGCTCACCTATCATGCGTGCCGATAACATGGTTTTGCCATTTTTAACAATTGGTGCAACATCAAAGTGATACGCTTCTTGCTTGCCCTCTTTAATCACAAGATAAGATTTTTGTCCAATCTTAAAGACTGCTTTTAGACCTTGACTTGCTGTAGGTGCAAGGACACCTTCTTTTGGCTCACTTGTTTTATTGTTGTTTTCAACCTTTGTTGGTAGTGGATAGCTACCGCCACCACCTCCGCCACCGCCACTAGAAATACTTGCCTTTATTTTTAAGGCGTTGGTCGCTTTTTCTAGATCGCTAATAGCCTCATCCAAATCTTTTTGTCTAATTGTCGCCTGGTTGAGGACGGCTTTTGCTTTTTCAAGGGCTTTGGCAAAAGGTGTAAAACTATCCTTTTCATAATCTACTTCTTTTTTAGCATTAGCCAGTTCAATCTGCTTTTGTAAGCCTGTCTTTGCCTGTTTCATTTCTAAAACTTTAGGGAAGCTTTGAGTAAAGGCTTCTCGTTTTTCTTTGATTTCTTTTAAGGTATTTTCTAAAAGTGCCTTTTCTCCTGAAGTGATGGCTTGAATCGCCTTTGCTTTGGTACTTTCTAAGCTTGTTTTTAAGGTGTCATATTGACTACTCTTATCACTTGGTTCTAAGCTTAAAAATTCATCAATTTGGGCAATTTCTTTTTTGAGTTCATCTTTGAGATTTTGTTTTTCCTCTGTTTCTAAAGCACCATAGAAGTTTTCTGGGACAACGATATTGAGACGTGCCCCCATCTTTTGTCCACTTGGCATAGCTTTAACCAAAACTTTTAAATTAAGGTTTGGATCCACTTTGCCCATCTTTTCAAAATGGAATTTAAGCTTACCATCGGCTAGGGCTTCACTAGTCATCGCTTTTTCCATGCCATCATTGTCCACATACCATAGCTTAATATCTTCTGAGGTCAGTGCGAGGGTATCGACTGCTTCTGGTACGCTTTGAGGGGTCACTACCTCTTGTTCTGCTCGTGGTAAAGCTGTCTCTGCCTGCTCTTCTACCCTCACAGCTTCAGTTGCGGCAGCCTCTTCACTCAAACTTACCGTACCAACCTGTGCTGGTGCTAAGACAAAGTCATAGATGGTTTTATTGTCCTGAATCAAATAAGTCACATCAACTTTTTTCTCTGGGAAAAATCTTTCCATCATTGATGGACTACCATTTGGCTGAGTGAAATGTGCTTCCAAACTGCCTTGGAGAGTTTGAACTTGCTTTTGCACCAACTTCGCCAAGCTTTCATTGAGCGCAGTCAGATAGTCTTGTACCTTATTTGTTGTTTCAATGCCATTTTTGACTCCTTGAATGTAGGCTTGCGCCTCAGTGATGACCTGACGCACAGCTTGAATGCTGGCTTCTGTATAATTAGAGTCAGTAATTTGAGTTTGTGCTTCGATAATTTTTTGTTCAAGGGTTGTGGTATTAATTGGTTGGCTTGGATTACCTGTCCCTTTTTCCACTAGATTTTGGAGAGCTGTTTGAAGACTGTCTTGGTATTTGGCACGATCGTCACTTACCTTGCGACTGGCTTTAGCTTTTTGGACATAGTCCTCTGCCTCAATAACTGCCTCACGTAAATGATCAAGCGAGTCCTTGGTATAGGTCTGATGATTGAGTTTTTCTTTGGCTTGGCTAAGCAAACTTTCCAAAGTACTGACATCATACCTCAATTCTAAATAGTAATTTCGGAGTTCTTCTAAAAGAGCGTGACCTGCATCTACTGAGAAATCAGTTTGTTTTAAGAGTTCACCCACCAACTTGTTTTTTTCCTCAACAAAGGCTTTTGCCTTATCACGGCTTTGTTGGGAATACTTCGCATCATTGAAGTCCATAGCTAAGTCTGTCGCTACGCTGGCTTGGGTGGACTGAGCAATGATACAAAAATCAACATAGGTTTTCTTTTGACCTAAGTCATAATAAGCGGTATTGACTTCATCTTCTGAAGCAGTTGATTTTTGAACAATCGCTTCCGCCTTTTGAATGGCCTCTGCCAACTTTGTCCAATGGAGACTTGGCACCGTCTCTTTCATGCGTGCATAGTAATCCCCTTTGACAACGTTTAATAGCGTGATCAACTCAGACTTATTAACTTGTTGCTCAGAATAGCCTTCTATTTTGTGTTCATAATCAATTTCTAAGATGACATCATGGTCATGGGCATCTTGACCTGTTGCTGGTGATTTGGAAACAGTATTACACTTCACATGCTTGGTCTGTCCATCTACTGGGAAACTCACTTCTGTTGGATAGGTATAGCTTTGTACTCGACCTTCATAGCTAATATCAACACTACCTTCTTTTAACTTCGTCATTGGTTTTTTCTCATTGTTAACATAATAAGAAAGCCCTGTTACTACCCCGCTTGGCGTACCATCACCACCAGGCAGTGGTTGTAATTTCATAAACAAGGTATGTTTTTCCCCTTTAGTCACTAACTTTGCCTTAGTAATAAGAACACCATTAGCGTGAGATGGGGTAGTTAAATTGTCTTTGACAAAACGTACATTGACCGTATAGACCTTTTCTGTGGTGACATCTGGGCCTTGTGGCTCACCACCAGGATTTGGATTTGGTTGTGGCTGTGGTTGTGGCGGATTTGGATCTAGATTTGGTGAGTCCTTTTCCTCTAGTGCCTTCATCAAGAAGTTGAGTTGGTCAATGTAGTAGTTCACTCGATTGGTGTGATTTTTCTTTTCATTGACATCTTTAATATATGCCTCTGCATTGTCAATAGCAGCACTCAAGGCACGCCTTTGTTCTGCCTTGCCCTCACTACCTTGGGCTTTTTCTTTGGCACTGGCAATTTTTTGTACTAGACTTTCTGTATTAACAATCGCCTCTGCACGTAAGGCTTGTATTTTGCTCTCTTGTGTTTGAATCATCTGATCGGAAAGTTTTTGATGGTTAAAATCTGTTTCTATCTCATCCAAACCACCAACAATTGCCTCTATGCTCGCTTTGGTGTATTGGTTTGTCTTTTTCCAAGTCTCACAATCTTTTTTCAATGCCTTATGAGCATCAAGTAGTGCATCGACTTTTGAAAGGTGTTCCTCTTCTTTTTCCAAATTTTTTAGGGCAACCTTATATTCCACTGAAGACGCTTGTGCATTTTCAAGCAAGGTCTTTGTGGTTTCTAAAAGACTGAGCAAAGTTTCCGTTTGCTTGCTTGGTAGGGTTTTGAGATAGCCTTCAGAAAACTCTTTTTTAAGGGCATTGACTTTATTTTGCAATTCAAGCTTATCATTAGCCCCTGAGCTACTCTCTTCTCGTTTTCCATCATAGTTGACCTTTAGGGCAACACTATCAGGAATCGGTCTATTGCTACCATCGTGGAGGGTTAAATCAAGGTTCATTTGGGCATTTGAAGCAGTATCCACATTGAGTTCAATGACACTTGGATACACCACTGGAATTTCTTGTTGGAGGCTATTTTTAATGGTCGTCTCTTCTCGCTTAATCACTTTGGCTTCACTGAAGCGTCCATTATTATTGTATTCCACCTTGGTAATGACCTTAAGGGAATTGCCTGCCTGATCCTTTAAGGGTTTCAAAT
>CALIQN010000076.1 GCA_938044045.1 uncultured Peptococcaceae bacterium | reverse complement strand
ATTCGATTAATTCGTCGCCTTGCTCGATCTCATTAAAAACGTCATCATCATTGATGTCGCCACATATTTCGAGCAGTACTCGACGGCGTTCTTGCCAGCTCATGACTTCCGCAAAATGATTTAAGCTCATAAGCTGTTTAATTTTGTCTTGTTTTAAGCCAAAAAACTCAATAATCGACTGTTCAAATTCGCTAAGATTTAATGGCACGGCATCGCAAAAATAATCCGTCGTGCGACCTGTAAATTCTTTATTGTTGCTCCCTCGCTTCTTTTTGTAGACCTCTTTATAGACTTTTTTAAACTTGCGAGAGCCACCATCATTACATGAGAATGTAATTTCTACAGCATGCTCAAGATTATGCATTTCTCCATCTTCGTTAAGCGTTTTAGGGCTAAAATTCTTTGCCCCATCGCTTGCATCGTTGAATAAAAGCCATGTCATAGCATTTGCAACTGTGGTCTTACCTGTGGCGTTATCACCTCTAATAACGGTATCGTTAGCCGTCATATTTAATTCAAGTGCCTTGATGCCTTGAAAATTAGATAAGATCATTTTTTCAACTCTTATGATTTTCATATCCCTGCTCCTCGCTTATTCTGCTTCGGACATCACTATGTCCATGAATGCAAGCGTGCATGCCTTCTTCGCTGCGTCTTGATCTATGCCTTGCGTTTTTTCGATGATCATCACGACATAAGCAGAAAAAATTGCGACTAAGTCTTTGAGGTTCATATTAGTTTTGCAAGTTCCTTTATCATCGCCATTTTGTTCGACAAATATAAATGTATCTATGTCATGCGTTACAGCTTTTTCTTGAATTCTTTCCGCCAGCTCAAGAATTTCTTTAAAAGCAATATCTTTTTCTGTCATTCCCATCTTGTCATTTTCTCCTAAATTACTTATGATTAAATGTGTATTTTTTTATTGCCCTTAAACGGACTGCCATCCGTTGAGGGCTTTTTTATTGCACAAAATAAAATGAATAGAGATACCAAAATAAAAACGGCAATTGAAAGCCAAAAGCAAAGCTTACGCCTAAAATAAAGCCATATAGCTTAGGGTAGCGTTTTTCTTGCCTTTCTTTTTTCATTTCAATCTCTCTGTAAGAGCCTGCTGACATTTTTTAATCCCCCTTGCATATTCAAACCTTCACAACCAACAATGGCACCTTCTTCATTTCTGATGAGGTTGCCTGGTGTAACCAAATCATCACGTCCCGGGCAAGCCATCTTTGTGATGAGGGAAACAACATAAATTGTCCCTTCTTGTGGTTCTGGTAGCCCCTCAACCTTTCCGTAGACTGTCTCATAGAAATTGATGTTATCAATTTCTTTTACTTTGTTTTGCGTCTGCGTTGCTCGCACAAAACTTTCTGACGGAAGAGTCAAGATGGTATCATCGTTCTTTTTAATGTTGAGTGCATGTGGTGTTAAATTTACAAATTTCATTTTTCATTCTCCTTTTTTGTCATGATTCCCTTGCGCATATCCCCCGACATGCTTTTTTAGAAATTTGTTGTGTACTTGTCTAAAAACTCAAAGACCTTGTTAGGTCGGTATAATATTTCTCCTGGAATTATTTCCGTTTGTGGCAAGCCCTTATTTACATAGTCCTTGAATTTCGCATTACCAACACCAAGGTGCTTGACTATACTATTTTG
This sequence comes from uncultured Peptococcaceae bacterium, assembly GCA_938044045.1. Lineage (GTDB taxonomy): Bacteria > Bacillota > Peptococcia > Peptococcales > Peptococcaceae > CALIQN01. Next base: position 2,852 of record CALIQN010000076.1, on the reverse strand, counting down.
ACTTTCTAGCTCCTTGAGTGGCTTGCTTGCTTTTACCTTTTCTTCTGCTTGAGCAAATGCTCTTGCAACAAGAGGCTGTATGATTTGCAAAAACACCTCTTCAAGCTGTGCTTCGCTAAGTGTCAAATTTAAATTGACTGTAATGCCGTTATCTTCTTTCATTTGTTCACCCCTACGCCACAATTTCCTTTTCAATCATTGGCAAAACGTCATGTTCCTTTAGCAATTTATACAAAAATATTCTGCCTTTTAGTGTCCATTTAGTGTTCATCTTGACATCACGCTTGCCATCACTACGGACAATATCCACAGTCTCCGAACTGGTATAGCCTAGATGATGATATTTGGAATACAAGAACCATTGCCCACTTTGCTTATATTGAACACCTAACTGTCTCAATATTTTGTTCATTGCGTTACCACTCATGCCATAGTCTTTAGCAATTTGCGTGATCGTTAAAAGACTCTTATTTTTCAATATCATATCCATATAATCTGCCTTGGGCTTTAGCTCGGCTATCTGCTGGTCTTTGATAGCGTTTTCCAATCTCAAGGTAGATAATTCCTGCTGGGCAATCTGTAACGCTCTAGCCATAATCTTTTCAGGGCTGTTATAGTCCTTTTCAACTTGAATAAAATACTGCCTAGCTTGTTTACCTTTATCAGTACGCTGTATCATAGCGATTTCTTTTGCCATATCCAGCTTAATGGCGTGGTCAGTGATTTGTCTTTTAACCTCTCTATTGCCTTCAATTTGAACTTGCTCAAATTTGAGCGGGTTAAAATCTGAGCCCTCTATAAAACCGTATTCAACCATTCTAGGAAACCAATCCTTATACTGAGTTTTGACCTCTAAAAACTCATGTAGCATTCTGCCACTGACAATGGGTTCTTGATTCTCGTTGACTTTAATTTCAATTAATTCATTCATATGTCTGTCCTTTCTTTCTTGTGATATTATTAATTTAATCTTATAGAAAGTTGGTGTCTAAAATGTTCAGACCAGTAAAAAGCCTCACCTATGATGAATTATCTAGAAACCAAAAGCGTATTCTAAAAAAGTTAAGAAAACTTGTTCCAGATACCTCATTAGGTAATGAACAATACAGCAGTATGAGCTTAGAACATGAGACTTTTTTTGATGTCAACAATCTTGAATACGCAGGTCTAATTGAAAAACTAATGCCTAGTAGTATTGATGACATTGATACAGAAAAATATAAATACTATTACAATCTCACCAACAAAGGCATGTTCATCTTAAATAAGCGTAAATACTACGATTTCCATTTTTGGCTTCCTACTACCCTTTCTGTTATTGCTATCATTCTTTCCATCATCGCATTAGTTTTATGAGCAACACCACAACCGCCAGCACCAACGCCGACCCACTCATCATCAGTATCGCCTGATAAATTTTCCCTTTCATTCCCTCACCTCCTCTTTTATAATGTCTTTATTCAGAATCAATCATCTGAATAAGTTCATTTCCAATCTCGTTTCCTATTTTTTCTAAATCCACTTTTTTGTTTCCTCTTTCTTTTCGCTTTCCCTATAAGGATAAAATTGTGATTTTTTTCTTTCCTCTTCAAGGCTCTCAAGTTTAATCTTGGGGGTCTTGATTTCATATAGACGATTAATATCCGCAACAATACTCTTCCATTGCCCATAATCGAGTTCACTGGCGAGCTCTAGGGCTCTGTTGTATTGTTCTTCTGTTATGCCTCTGTACGGTGTAAATTTCATCTCTCTCACCTCCTCAAAAAAGCTGTGAAAATGTTGTTATCGAGTTACAAACGCTTTAGAAGTAGTAAATCTTTTGCGGTATCTATTGCTTCTAAAATTCTTTTATCGTCTACACCTAGCTCGTGTAGGCGATTTTTTGCGATATACATGAGGTCAAACACTGCAACACCATTTTGACTTCCAAAATCTGTAAATTCGCCATCTTGCCACTTAATCTCAATGTATGGTGGCTTAATATAGTTTTCCATCTTGTTTCCTCTCCTTTGTTGCAATTTTGGGATTTAGTGATTAAAAAAATATACATTTGGATCAGACAAACTCAATGCAGCAATGATTTTATGCGCTTCATCTAATGTGAATTGGCTTCTTCCGTTTAACTTAGCATTAAAAGCTTGTGGAGTTATACCAATTTCTTTCGCTACTTTTTCTTGCGATAATCCCAACTCTCGCATTCTTCCTTTTAGTTTATTAAATTCCATTTTTTTCACCCTCTTTTTTGTTGCAATTTTGGGAACAACATAAATATACATATACCTTTAAAAAAAGTCAACCTAAATCTGCAACTTTTTTTGTGAAAATCACAAAAATTTGTTGCAAATAAGAAAATATCATTTATAATCATTAAAAAAGGGGAGTGAAAAATGGACAGCGAAATGGAAAAAATAAGACAACGAATTAAGTCAAGAAGAGAGGAGTTATCTATTACGTATCAAGAACTAGCTGATAAAACTGGCATGAGTAAATCAACATTACAGAGATATGAAACATCATCTATAAAAAATATAGGTCTTGATAAATTGGAAATACTTGCCAATGCACTAGATATTACCCCAGCTTTTCTGCTAGGTTGGGAAGAGCCCAAAGCAAAAGAAGAAAAGCCAAAACCAGAAAAAGATAACAGTTGGAATCCATTTGCTCAAGGACAAAAAGTAAAAGAAGACACAACTGAAGTTAAATCTGAAGGTGGAGAAGTAACTGCTAAATCTGTAAGTAACAGAAAAGAAGGTAAAGCTTTACCAAACACAGGATTACAAACAACTTCTTATGGATTCTTAGCAGCAATCGTAGGATTATTCGGAGCTGTGGCTTTAAGAAGAAAAAATAGA
>CALIQN010000075.1 GCA_938044045.1 uncultured Peptococcaceae bacterium | reverse complement strand
TTTCTTGCACTCTTCAGGTACCACACTATACTTGTCTTGCTTTCTAAGAACACCCACTTCAGCAATCGTTTCCGCTAAATCTTGACCTGCAACCTTACTTATTTCGCCAAAGCCTTTGGTTTCGCAAAGCCTTTCATACTGTGAAAAAGTTAGTTTACTAGCCGTTAATGCGTGCATATATTCGTGATAGACGCCATCTTCTAAGGAATTGCAGACAGTATTTTTTCCATCTTTAAACAGTGCATCGACCTCACCTATATCCATGCCCTCTATAGCTTTTCTATTGATTATAAACTCATTTATTGACCAATTACCATGCTGTATTGTATTAGTCTGAAAAACAATATCTTCAGATAAGCTTTTAACTTTGATACCTGTATATAAATTCAAACCGTTAAACTTATTTAGGCTGTCATATATTGCATTTACAACCTCTTCCTTGACTTTTACATCTTTTCCAAAGGCTTCTTTTAAGACTGTTTTTAATTCTCTGAAATCATCTGCGGTTATGTTTTTGCTTATACTTTTATTATACCCTACTACGCCAGTACGCTCAAGCTTAGCTCTGCTGTTAGTCGCCTGACTAAATACCTTGTACTCGTCTTGTAAGCGTCTTAATCTAACACTTTCATACAAGCTGGCATCATTATCACCAAGGTTTCTATAGCCTAAAACTTTCAATTTGCTTTCTCTTATGGCTCGCTCAAAGCTACGCTGTTTTTGCGTAACATCGTAAGTTGTGTAGGTTCTGCCCTTGTAGGTATAAATTTCCTTGTCAAAATTATCCAGTTCCGATTTTGTATAGCTCGGCTTGGAAACCCCAACAAAGAAAGGATAAAAAGAATGCCTACAATTATAGCCTCCCAACCCCTCACCAGTGCCATAACCTGTACTTGCGATAAATTCAGGGTAGCCTGCACTATTGTTATCTCCTATGGTGTCTTTATCTTGCCAATAATATATCTGGCCTTGCCAGTCGGCATGGCTAGGTCTTGCCCCTAGGTGCGCCGATACCTCAACATAGCACTCGCCTGTCTGTTCAAGGTTCAGCGTAGTAATCTCGTTAGTGATACGACCAAGCCCAGTTCTTAAAAGCAAATTAGCATAACCATCTACTCTTAGCACTCGACCACTTTCGCCTTGGATAGTGCATAGTCCTCTTTTGCTCGCTACTTCGATTGCTCTCTTTGCCACTTCCTGATAAGAATACACACCACTAGCACTGTAAAAAATAGCTTGATCTATGGTCTTACTAAAAACCTTATTCAATGCATGAGGTTTGCCATCTACATCGTATAAAACCATTCCTCTTGCAAGATTTGAAAATTCACCCTTTGTGCTCAATTTAATACCATCAACAAATTGTTGCACTCGTCTATTTCGATAATAGTGAATCAGTCCTTTATTAGCTAGGCGATAACGCCCCACATCATCGAGATAACATTGCCTGGCGCTTTCTTCCAGAAGTGAGTCCACTTCTTTTTGGGTTTGTTTATCAAAATCCATTTTCAGGTTATTAAAGCGATTCTCTAAATCTATATAGTCATTCAACGCCTTGTAACGATAACGTTCACTCTCATTTAACTCCCCGACAAATTTTAACCTATCCGCCAAATTCGTGACTACCTCGTTCTCTAGCCCATTGAAGAGCGTTATTATTGGCAAAGGTAGTTGCTTAATTTCTTCTGGCGTCAACATTACTCAATACCATGGTCAGTATCAGAAACGACAACCTCAGGGAGCATAGTTTTAGCCTCTTCCTCGCTGACACCATAGCGTTTCATCAAATAAAGCTCCGGACGAATCAAACCTGCTGCCACTTCAGACAGCATAGTCTTTTGCTCGCTCTCCTTATCCACTACTAAACTATCATCAAAGCTAAAAACCACACTGCCAATTTCTTCTTGGCGTAAACGCCCAATCATCTGAGCAATCGCCGTAAACGCTTTTTTTATCTCATGTTGCAAGTCTGTAACTGTTGTATAGAAACGTTGCCGACTCATCTTCATTTCTGTAGCTGTTTTTGCTTGTTCGCTTGCGTCGGATAAAATTCCGTAGCTTAGACCACAAACAAATTCAATCCGTCGCAATAATTGATTCAATCCATTGAACAATGCACTATCACGGATGCTTGGGGAGAAAACTTGATAAAATCCATCGCTCACACCTGTGCCAAGATTCCTAAAGAGTCTTTCACCATGAACGGGCATAGCACCTTTTTTGAGGGCTGTTAAATCAGCGTCAATTGCCAGCTCACTACCGATATATTCCCAGATAATTCTACTAAATTGCTCATCTGCCTCCTGTATCAAAGCGACTGCTCTAGCAAAACAACTCATCCCAATAGGGCTGTGCCAATCCAAATTATTGTGTTGCGGGTATTTCAGATAAACAAAAAGAGGGCGCTCCAAGCCCTCTATTTTTATCTCTTCATCTAAATTTTCCCAAGACTCAACACTAGAAAGAGGGCAAGGCAAGCCTAGACTAAAACTGCTTTCACTTACAAACGCCATATTTCTTATAAAATAACAATTAGGCGTAAAATCATGCTCCTCCAACTTTGTAAAATACTGTTTTTTCCCTTTTTCATCAGTTTGGATAAAGGTGTCAATAAACACCACACGCTCTAATTCATTTAAAGGATTGACCCTCAAAGGTACAAAAGCATCTGGTGTGACAACATCCACCGCCACCCCATCTAAGTAGTGGAAAGGCTTTAAAATTAAACCACCAAAAGCGCAAGCAAATTCTACTATCTTGCCTATATCTTCAGTAATTCGTTTATAGTCATCGCTGACACCATCACTTGCCTCCTCGACATAAGTATCAAGTTCAATAATACTCGCCCTGGCAATCTCTGTAGCGATAGCACTAGGCAAACTCAAATGATAGATATCCGTACCACCATAAAAATATTTATCCCGGTACAAATCTTGCCATAATTTTAGATTATTACCGCCCATCTCGTTAGTAATATTACTAGGATAACGTTTTTTTACAGCCTCTAATAACACTCAATCACCTCTTCCTCTTGTTTATCTACAAACTGCATTGCCTTTATGTATTTTTCAAAGCTGTATTCAAAAGCATCTAGTGTATCAATGTCACTTGTGCCATCATCAAGCCGCTCATTAGCAACTAAATTCTTGGGGTTCCACACGCAAGTCGTTAAGGCATCTATCAAACTCTCGCAATCTTGCGTGTAAAAAAAGCGACCCTGCGCCATCAGCCCAGCAGTCGCCCCTATACGGTCATTGATTTTATTTTTAATACTATTTACGACACTTATGTTTATGCCATTTTCCAGTAGCTTTTTATCTTCACTCAGTGCTTGAATTAATCCTCTTTTAAGCACTTGCTCTGCGCTTTCAAACCAAATTGTATCCACCACAAACCCCTTATTTAAGAGACAATAAATAAAGTCAATGACGTGTTTATTCAAATCCTCAGGTGTGCCATTAGGGTCGATGCGTTCGCTTTTTAAAGCAATAAGCTTCTCATAATTTCTAGTCAGTCCGGTTGCTACAATCGCATGGTGTGAGTTTGTCCCCCCAATATCAATACCAATATTGATAGCCTCAAAATATTTAGGCAGTTCAGTGATAAGATAATCCTGCTTGTGTTCAGTGAATTGGCGATAAATAAGCCCCTCTGCCACCATTCTAAGCCCTAAAATATCACGATTATACCAAACACTGCCAACATCATACTGGCTTTTTATTTCAAGCCTACGGGCTTCACTAATGTTGACATTATCATCAATCGTGAAATGCTCATAATTGTAACCGCCTAAAAGTTTCCCAGACGCTTGCCTGTTTTGATATTTATCAATGTAATCGGTATATATTTTAGCCTTAGGGTGATCAGGGTTTAAATCCCAGAAAAACTTGCGCATCTGAGCCGCCGCTGTTCGGTTAAAGGCCTCTTTGATTGTGTTGTCATGGTGGAGATTAATTTCTGTTGCTATCCACATGCCGTAACTGTTCCCTCTGATTTTCTTATAGCTATCGGCTTTAGCACCACCGGCAAAAATGACGATTCTCTCTTGGTTTTTTGTATCAACACCCTTAATGATTAAAGCCTCATTATCCTTGTATTTTGACCACCTGCACTGCCCCCGGAAAATATACTCCAAACCAAAACCATTCGCATCTCCTATATTCAGCTTAGCATTCGCTACAGTCGAGCCAGTCGCTAGATGTATGCGGTCTTTTGTTTTCTTTAATTCATAGGCAAAAGCGAAAATATTATCTACTGTTTTACCAGCGCGAACAGCGCCCTCTGCTACGTTATACATGTTTGTTGCACAAGCTCTTATGTAGACTTTGTGCTTATCCCCAAAATTAAAGGGAATTTTTTTCTTACGATTTGCCATAGATTTCTTCCTCGATATCTGACATATCTTCAACCTCAACATCTAAACCTTTTAAGTTCGATATCTCAAGTTTAATTTTTTCTGTCTCCGTCTTAATCTTCTCGACTTTAGCACGCTGTTCAGTCGTTCCCATATCCATATGGCTAGCAAGCCATTCTAAGGCCTTCATTTTGTCTTGAAGCTTAAGGGAAACGCCCTCGCGCCCCTCTTTGACTTCTTGAAGCACACTGGTATCGACTTCTGTAGAGTCTTTAATTTTAAGCACACCGTTCTTAACCTCAAGATAATCACCTAAATCACTAAAAGCAATATCTATGTACTTCTGAAAGATATCCTCTGCAGATAAAAATGCGATTGTGTAACGCTCCTCTTTTAAACGTGCCACTTCTTTTTTAATGTGTGCTTTTTTTAATAACCTACAACTATTAACCATCGCAGTGTTATAGCTACACCCAAAAGCTTCTTGATAGGATTTTGTCGCATTAAACGAACGAGAGAATAACAAGCAAAATAATTCTTGTTTATCTGTCAATTCATCGTTATTGATAACATTTTCTACTGATTTTTTCACAGCGTTACGCTCTGTTGCAACGTTACACTTCTGTGTCCATTTCCCTCTACTCTTCCAAGCACGAACCGTACCCTCTTTTAAGTCCAACTGTTTGGCAACTTCTTTAAGCAATAAACCTCCCTCAAAAAGCTCCCTAGCCTTTTCCCTTATGTCTTTGTCATACTTCAATCACCTCACCTACTTTTTTGTTTTTCTATGTAAATAAAAAAGCACCCACAATTAAGTGAGTGCTTTAAGCGATATAAATATTAGGAGGTGTACGAAAATGTTCACAATAGCATAATATCACACATCAACTGACTTAGCTGTCTTATTTATAATTTTTTCTCAAATAATTCAATGTCTTTCTTCTAATCCAGCTTTCTGTGCATCCTAGCGTCGTAGCAATCTGTAACCATGTTTTCATCTGAACGTATCGCATTCTGATGGCCAGACGCATTTCTGCGTCGTCAATGTTATCAAGGAAGCGTTCTATCTGCATGCGTCTCTTCTTTCTACGTATCAATGCACACTTCAATTCTTGTTCAAGATCAATAACATTGACAACTTTATCGCAAACAATGTCGTCAACCTTATACGTTTTTGATGTCCGCACATTATCATAATTCAGTGCGGATTGCTCATATTTGTCAAGCTCTTGTCTTAGCTCGCTTTCTAGTAACTTCTCTTCTTTGACTAAACAGCGGTATTGTCTTAACTCGAAATCAGTCATGTAGCCAGCTCCCTTTTTTACTCTACAAGCTCGATTTGCACGTCAATAGTTTCTTCACGACCATCTTGCGCTAACAAAATATCAGCCATTTTTCCCCTAATCATCTCTAGTACCTTTTTATTCCCACACCTCTTGATAAGTTCTTCTCTCTCTGATTCAAATACTTCACTTTCAACTGCTATTTTCGCTATTAGTTTCATCTATTACTCTCCTCTTAACTCTTTGCTTATCTTTTGTAAACAGCTTTGTTACCTTTTTCGTCCGCAACTTCTATACGAATAGGAAATCCACTTCGGTCTTGGGTGTATGGTCGAAAACGTTGATTAACTATTTTTAACCCTTTTTTATGACTAACTTCACATTCCTTAGCAGTCTTTTTGTCCGTATAATCAGTGTGACAATGCTCACAGGTATATAATATTTTTTCTTTCATTTTCTATCCTGCCCCCTTAGCTCTTATTAGTACCACGATATATTTCCAAATGTCCGCCCCACGGCATGATAGGGTCGTATTCATGCCGTCTTTTCATACATAGCGGCGTCAGACACATCGCACCTCTACGCCAACAGCAACGCTGGCAGTCTTTGGGGTACAGCAATAATCCTGTTAGCTTTTCTTGCTCTTCTCTTTTTTTATTGACAGCCTCATATTTCTCTCTAGCCCATGCCATCGCTTCATCACGCGACATTGTCGGCATGACCTCAATTTCTAAATCGATGTCGCAAACCTTTTCTATGTGTCTCAATACATGCACTTTCTTAGCGGGAGCATCTGCCATGTCTCTCTGAAGCAAGTACTTAGATTTTCTATAGCGTTCAAGCGTGGCAGCGTTGAACGCTACACGATCTACTGTAGGTCTGTGAATTTTCATCATATCTCCCTCAATTCATACTCATGAAACTGTGCTAAAAACAGTTTCTTTTTCAACAAGTACTCTTTTGTCCTAACGCCCTTTACGTCCTCGACTATCATTCTTTTTTCCTTCGTGTCAAAGTACATAAAATCAGCAATATACTCAATTTTACGCACATGACCATTGAATGGATGTGTGAATTTGTCTTGGAGCAAAAAGCGTGGTTGTAGTGTCAGATTGTCTATTTCTCCTGCCCTAGCTAATAGCCTTAACTCTTGATAGCGTCGTGCCTCTGCCTTGCTGTCAAAATAAATGCTATCTATCAAGGTCTTTTGATTGTTGTATTTGTTCTTTCTCAAGCTATAGCCTCCTAAAATGGTAAGTCTTCATCAGCGAAAAATACCTCTTCACCCGCAAATACATCTGATTCATTGCCCTTGTTGACAGGCGTAGCATAGTCGCTAGGCTCGTCATGATCGCTATTGCTCTTCTGCTTACTGCTCAAAAACTCAACAGAAGACGCCACCACATCTGTACGATATTTGCGTACACTATCATTACCTTCATAACTACTAATCTGTAGTCTTCCCTCTACAGCACATTGACGCCCTTTTGCTAGATATTTGGCTGCGTTTTCAGCAGTTTTATTCCAAACGACAATATTGATAAAATCGGCTTCATTATCGCCAAAGGGGCGATTGACTACTAAGGTGAAATTACACACTGCTTTGTTGCTCTGTGTGTAGCGTATTTCTGGGTCTCTTGTTAGTCTGCCTATTAAAATTACTTTGTTCATCCCTATACCTCCAACCCTGTCTCGTCTTTGATGACATCAGCTATATCATCAAAGTTAAAACGCTTATCGCTTAAATCATTACTCAACTCAATTACTTTCTCTAACGCTCTTTTTAATCTATCTTTACCAAACCCAAATTCGTCTCTTAGAGCAATAACCCATAACCTGTGATAGTTCTGGGCTATTGCTCTTTCGCATTCTAGCTTGATTCTCTCTGTCTGCTTCTCGACTTCTTTTCTTGCTGCTTGCCTGACTTGATAGTCTAAAACAGCCTTAGATGGTCTAGTTTTCATGGTTATGTTCCTCTTCGTATCGTTCTAGGAGCTTTGCAATTTCCTGGGGCTCATCATCTTCCCATTGAATGTAAGAGAAAAGATGGTGATACATATCTAGTGTGGGCATCCTATGATTATCTATCCATCCATATCTTTTTTTGTCAGGTTTATCTTCATGTATGGACAATGATCCGTATTTATCTCTCGCTATCCACTTCCACCGTGTACTTGAATTCTTCAAAATATGATATTCAGCTTCTGACAAGAGAGGCACCTCTTTGCGTTCCCAGATAACAGGAGCTGTATCCCATGATCTGCCTGCCAACTGATAAGCTTCGTCCGGTCTTTGGACTTTGACAATATCAAATTTCGCATCTCGTTTTAAAGTAAAATCACTATTATAGTCATCAAAAGCAAGATAGCCTTGTCCTCTGATAGCAAATAATTCGCCATTGAAGTCATGAACCAGGTATGTGTTCCCTGCTCTGATTGTAACAATATCATTAACCTGTAAATCGTCTTTCGTAAATTCTTTCATTGTCATTCCCTCGTCTTTCTGTATATTTATACATTGTTCACCTTGATTTACTTCTTCGCTGGTTTCTGCTAGCTCTATCAAAAAATTGACATTGCAAGCAAGATGCCAAAGATGTGGTAATCCACTCTCTTGATCTATCGCCTGTGGGTCTTTCATGTAGGCAACCAAGTGCCTCATCATGGCATCCCTGTAATGCTCTGGCTCTACTGTTCGCCATTTTTCAGTATCTCTGTATTTCTCCATAGAGCCATACGTGCGAACCTTCCCCACTGCCTCGATTAGGTAAGGACTAACCAAACCTAGTCGAGGCTTACCGCTTATATCTTTTGCTATATCTTTTTCATCTTCGTTTTGCATATTCTGAAAATCTCTCTTTCTTTTTCAATCAAATATAGTCAAAATCTTAGAAAAAACCTTGTTATTTTCGATTTAAAAATATTTCTAGTGTAATTGGTCTATTCAATATTTTTAATTAAAAAAATCATATTTATTTTTGATATATCACTCATTGCATATTACTGTCTAGCAATTACCACTCCACCAGGTCACTAAAATCACGCACACCTGTAGAGTTCACAAAACGATTGCTTGGTGCTTGTGTTCTCTGCTGTCTCTGTGGTCTAGCTGGCTCAAGCTCATCTTCCCAGCGTTGTTGATTTAGCCACGTTGACGCATGAGGGATAAATGCACCATTGTCTCGCTGCCATTGATCAGACTTCTTTTGCATTTCTAAAGCACGCATAATAACACCGGTTAGCGCTTGTGATGGCTTGAGCTTATTCCACGCTCTTAATGCTTGCTGTTTTGATATTTTGCGTGGATAGGCTTGCCAAAATTTGATAAAGTCAAGATTTTCATCTTCTGATTTAGATTTGCCTTTCTTCTTCTGCAGGGTCTCACTCGCATCGTCATCGTTTGTCAAAACGATGGAAGGTTTTAAAGGTTTTATATTATCTTTATCTTTATCTTTATCTTTATCTTTATCTTTATCTTTATCTTTATCTT
>CALIQN010000074.1 GCA_938044045.1 uncultured Peptococcaceae bacterium | reverse complement strand
GATTATTATGTGCTTCTGTTAGCGTTACGTGATCAAGGGGATTAACGGGCAAGCGAAAAAATTCCTCTCTGTTATTCCACGATAAAATAAATTCATCTTTTTTTACTGGACTTAATTTATAAGACATTTATTCGCCCCCTTACGCTGGTATATTTCTTAAAACGCGTTCCATTTTTTGAACGACTCTATTTTCCATGGCTTCTTGCTCTGCAATTGACATATTAGAACCACGTGCATCAATATTAACAGTGATAATATTGCGTCTGTCTCGGTAAAGGTTTTTAGCTTCTTTTGATAGAATTTTATTGGTTTTTTCCGCTGGGAAGATACGCATACCTCGACGATCTTGTAGCATTTCATCACCTAGTTCATTAATTGTTCCACCTCGGTCTGTATAGTACATTGTGCCACCTGCATGTGTTTTTTTGCCAATCTGCTGAACAGCGCCAACGTTTAAAGTCGCACCACTATTAGCTATAGGACTTGTGGTAGCTACCGCTGTGCTTTCTATTTTGTCCGTTTTAGAAGAACCACCACCAAAAAATGGCAAGCTTGCGATAGCATCAATGATACTAGATAAGGCACTACCAACCTTCTCTGCTACCTGCGCAATGATATTAAAAGATGTGACAAGTACATCACCAACGATTCTAGCAATAACTTTTAAAATTGGAGTTAGTGAGCGTACCACTGGCAAAATACCTTCTAAAAAAACCGTTTTTGTTGATTCAAAAACAGATTTTAAAATTGGTGTAGCAAATTCAACTGCACTTTTTACAGCATCAAAACCCTTTTTTACGCCCTCAGTGCCACCTATAAGATTCATAAGGCCATTTAAAGCATTGCCCACCACCTCTGGAAATTCAGCTGCAAATGCTTCAGTAATAGGAATCAATCCCTCTAGTATTGGACGCGCTGCCTCGAGTAATTTTAACCCTGCATCAGCTATACCGCTCTGAATATTGCCTTTAGCAATCGACATCATGCCGCTACTGGTTTGAGATAATTTTTTAGCGCCTCCACTAAAAGCCTCTGCCATTGTTTGACCTTGCACATTCTTAAGCTTTGAAATATCGCCACCTACAGCATCAAGGTCCTTTTTGCTTGCGTTAAAGCCAAATTCTTTTAATCGCTCCATCTCGCCCATTTGTGCATCTGCCAAAGCTTCCATTGCATCAATAGGCTTTTTACCTGTGAGTGCCGCCATATCCTCAGCTTGCTTAACAAGCTCAAGCCCTTTTTGAGTATCACCATTGGTAATTGATAAGGCTCTTTCCCCTGCTTGAACAACATCAGAAGTGCTAAACGGCGTTGCATTCGCTTCTTTTCTAAGTCCTGCCATGTAGCTATCACGCTTTTTCTCATCTCCACCAGTCCAGTGAAGCATTGAAGTGTTGTAGCCCTCAAGTTCAGAGCCTTCTTTAGCCATTTCAGTTATGCCAGTTTTTGCCACGCCCAATCCAGCAAACAACAAACCACCAAGCCCTTTCGCAAGGTTTTTTGCACCAAGTGCTAACATTCCCGCACCCGATTTTAATTTATCTTTCATTATACCACCAGCATGAGCAATCCTAGGCATATCTATATTTAGCTTAACACGTTCACCTCCAATCTTTTTAAGTTCTTTATTAACCTTTCTAGTCTCGTTTAATGCCTTAACTGTACCAATAATACTAACTTTTGCTTGCGTTGTCTTAGCTAATAAATCTTTAGGTATTTTTCCAAGTCTTGATAAACGCTCCCTATTACTTTCTTTGTAAAAAATGCTAATGCTATGTTTTTTATTGGTAAGTTCTTTAACTTTCTTATCTAGTGTGCGTATTTTTTGAGATGTTTCCCTATCTTTAATAGCTGTTATCTTAATTGCATACTTTTGGCGACTTAACTTTTTTAAAATACCATATGTTTTTTCAGCCGTTTGTTTTACACGACCTAAAGACTTTGCCATTGATTGTGCACTATCACCAATCTTTCTGGCCTGGCTGCTATATTCGTCTTTAAGTACCATCCTAGTTTTAAGCTCTTTAACCATCTGCATCACCTGCCTTTAACTCATAGTGGGCAAGCTTAATACCTTGATAAACAGCCAATTCCAGCATTGATAAAGTTAATATTTCATCCAACTTCCAACCTCTATCGACCAAAAAATAAAGGAGCGACATGTCACTATCGCCCCTTTTTATTAGTTTTTTACCTGTTCCACCACTTTGACGAGGTTAGAAGAATAACCCGCTTTTCTGACTAGTTCATTAGAAATAGCTTGAATTTCACCACCAAGGAAGATTTCTTTGACTACATCAATACCTGTACTAACGCCATACACTTCACGCATTCTCTCATCTGAAAATCGTGGCTCAACAACACAAGCATTAACTAAATATGCATCTGTATCTTTCCCATCCATAAAGGCATTGGCGTCATCAATATCAGATAAGGCGGGAATTCTGAAACGAAACTCACCAACGTCTTTTACTTCAATTGCAAATGTTTCTGTCTTTCTACCAGTTAAAATATCTTTTTTTTGCAATAATTCTTCAATCGTTAATACTGCCATATTCTTATCTCTCCTTAATTAATAAATTCCCTCTGGGATATTACACTCTGTAGGTACAAAACCAAATTCGAATTCTTTTTCTATCTTTTCACCTCTTGCAAAACTTGCAAGTGGCAATTTATTGAACCAAACATTGCCAAAATCGACGCGCTCTTGTTGCCCGCCGTATGCATCTGGGTCTTTATTAATGATAGATAGGATAGAACGTACATCATGACCACTTCCATAATTGCTTAGCATTTTAGCAATGTTTCTTGTATAAACATGATAAATTGTTAAACTACCTGTGCCTTTTAAGCCAATCATCTTACTGTCCATGTCAATACCTGTTTGCACATCATCGCGCATGATTTCAACCTCAGCATTGACATTTTTGACTTCTGCAATAATCTCACCATCAACAATTAAAATACCATAAGCACCATTTAAAATTCTTTTCCCTTCAATACGTGTACTCATCACTTCACCCCTTAAATAGAAATTGCCATATCAAGGTCTTCAATGGTATCTAAAATACTAATATTTGCACGCACAAATAACCTTGAACCAGTATTATAATTCAGCAAATCAGAATCAGACATTTTAGAAACATCTGCCCCTTGTTCACTTGCATATTCACGCACGGCTCTTAAATCAATTTCACAAATGTTATTAAAATCACCATTAAGAACCGAATCTTCAAGACCTTTGAAATACTTATGTGTCACCATAGTACAAAAGCCCTGCCTATTATCGCGTGTATTCTCAACTTGACCTTGGTATTCATCAACAAATGTTCTTGCAATGTCTTCTGTAATCGTGTCCATTGCTTCGACAACCTTAATTTTTGCTAAATCTTTTGAAACGCCACTAGGAATATCACAATACGTGTTAACCCCTCGACCAAATTTCCATTTTGCACCATCAAAAAACAAGATTAGCTTGCCTTGATTGATGGCTTCTTCTGGCGTCATATCTCTAGCCGTCTCATGCTCGCCTTGTGTCTGTGGCATAAGCGCACCTGTCGCATCTTTTTTAATATCAAGCATGGGATAAGAGGTGATAGACCTATTAGTCAGTCCTGCTAAAATACCAGCAATGCGGGCTGTGTATTCTTGACCTGTGTACGTTATATCATTTTCTATAACTTGACGCATAGCAAAGTCAATAATACCTTTTTCGTTTGGCTTGGTATTACTTAAAATAAAGCGGCAAGTCGCATTTGCGCTTTCAGAACCACTTTTCCTAACTTTTTTAACCCAGTTGGCAATCGTTTCAATTTCTTCGCTTGACGCTTCGGGATAAGCACCATAATTAAAGCGTGTAAATTTAAGGTCTCTGTCAAGTACATCTGACAGACTATTATTCGCAATAGCAAGTGCTATAACTTTATTCGGCGCGCCCTTTAAGGCTAATTTAAGGTATTTTTTTGCATTAACTGACCACGTAAAGTCCGATGGTTCTATTCTACCTAAGTCCGTCAAATCATGATAAATAAATGATTTGCCACCTGTATCGTGCTTTAAAAGCAAAAGCACAATCCCCTTCTCACTACGCTTAATAAAGCGATCAACTTTAGTCTCAAAGCTAATTTTTACATTCTGTAAACCTAAATTCGTTGACATTACTTAACCTCTTTCATATTATTTTCGATTATTTGCATTTTTTCATAATTTCTTAGACGTGGAATATACTCATTATTGTCATGTACCATATTCAAGTCTTGTGCCTCTTTTGAGCGTTCAAGCAAGTCATCAAGCCACTCGTATTTAACAAAGATGTGTCCAACATGGTCACGATAGATCATGTTCGGATAAGAAAGAGGCGTTAACACCCTACTATTAACTTGTGTGTTTGGCAATAACAATGCAATCACTTTTTCACTCATTGCAAGCCACTCTGATGCATTTGCACCAAAATATAAAATATCTAAGTCTAAACTTTTAAATACCTTATCTGCACTAAAAATTGAGTTATTATAGGATATCAACTCAATTAGAAAACATGGCTCTTCTATGTGTTCAATATCATCAATATGAACACCTTTGACACTCTTAAATTCAGCTTGTAAATTCTCTGCTAATTTTTTAATAACTTCTAAAGCAGTCATTTGACACCTACTCTCTTAAATATACTATCAATTACCTTAGGTAGTGCTTTATCTGCTTCTTGTGTGCTTTTCCTAAGAATGAACTTTACAAAATTTTCCATTCGCCATTTTATATCCTATTCAACGGCTAAAGCATTGCTTACCTGATTAACTAACTTGATAAAGCTAATACTACCTTCCTTTTTACGCACGCAAAATGCCACCCCCCCTTTACTGTAATGGGCTGTGTAATCAATTATTTTCTTTAACTAGTCATTACCAAGTTGATTGGTGAATTATTAATTGATTCCTCTATTCGCTAACCTAATGTCTGCATCAATAACATCTGACTATCAACCCTATCTACATTACTTTTCACCTGCATCACCTCCTCATCGATAAAAAGCACAAGAATGTCCATTCTCAAATATTGCTACTACAGTATCACCAACAAAAATTATAATTTTCCACTGTTTTTACCTCCTTAATTAAATTAGCTATAAAAATAGACCTTTTTACGTCATGTCTAGGACGATAGTATTTAGTTGTTTTAAGCCTCAAATTCTTTTTCATAATATTGGTAAAACACTTTAATGCTTTAGTTCTTGATAGTATTCAACAATGCTCTATATTTACCATCACTAGACACAATACCATTATAACTTTCTAACTCCTTACTCCATGACACAACATTGCAAAAAGCACCTTGCCATTGCAAAGTGCTTTCACAAAAATATATCTTTTAATATATTTAATAAATAACCCAAAACAACCACAGTACCATAATAACACCTT
The DNA here is from genome assembly GCA_938044045.1 of uncultured Peptococcaceae bacterium. Classification (GTDB taxonomy): domain Bacteria; phylum Bacillota; class Peptococcia; order Peptococcales; family Peptococcaceae; genus CALIQN01. The sequence continues at coordinate 358 of CALIQN010000074.1, read as the reverse complement.
AGATGTGGTTTCTTTGGCTCACTGATTATTTTTTAAATATTTTAGTACTTTTTTTCTCGCCCAGCTCCCATCGCACTCTAAGATTGTACCTATTCTAAGCCAACTCTTGCCATCTACATATCTCAATCGCAATATCAAACGTACCTCAGCATCCGCTATATTATCTAAAAACTTTTCTATCCGTATACGCTTTTTCTTACAGCGTATTTGAGCAAATTTTAGTTCTTGTTCAAAATCAACAACATTGACAACATTATCACAAATACTATCAGTAATTTTGTAAGTCCTAGCAGTCCTCTCGTTTCCATAATTCAATGCTGATAACTCATACTTCGCTCTCTCTCGCTTGAGTTCTTTT